>JAAEEP010000004.1 GCA_013415695.1 Methanomassiliicoccales archaeon
TGGAAGGTTCACCACACTTCCCGAATATCAAATGGACACGGGTCGGGAAATAAGTTTTCATTAATGGAAAATCGCGAAAGTCGTCTGAATCATTACGATTTCCTGCGCCATGAAATGCTAAGTAGAAATTGATAATTGGGGGTTTCCCCCCATTATTCATGCTGCCTCAACTCAGAGGAATGTGGCCAAATACGCGCATATATCGTTGATCTTCATCGCGATTTCAGCCTGCACGGTAGGATCATTGATCCAGTCATTCCCTGGGTTACCGCCCAACGAACCGTCGACCTTCCATAGGAGGTCGTGCTGCAACTTGGTGATCGCGCCTTCGTATGCTCCCGCATCAACCATGTTGTGAAGAGCGTCGATCTTGTTGCTGAAAGCGTTCTTCAATCTATCGGGCGTGTGGTCGAAAAGACCATCATCCAGGCTCTGAATGTAATCATTCATGATGTCCAGAGCACCGTGAGCGTCCACGACGACCACGTCGAAGGTATCGAAGGATGATCCACCATCATCATCGACCACGGTCAGGTTCACAGTGAAGGTACCAGGAACCACATAAACATGGGAACCAGTGACCGTTCCAGATCCTCCGGACTCCACGACCGTGCCTGCATCCGATGTCATATCACCCCAATCCCAGACCGCAGAGTGGGTATCCTGGGTCCCAACATCCGTGAAACTGCCCAGGAAGTCAAGGGTGTGTACGATGGGCAATATGAACTCCGGGTTGGGTTGGCCCATGGAGTCGATGGATGTGACGGGATCCACATTGTTCACGATGACCGATGTGGAAGTGGATCCAGCGCTGGTATCGTCATCGACAACCCCTACGAGGATGATGTAGGTGTCCGACATGGTGCCGGTCGGGTTGTCATCCAGATACTGGTGGGTCTCGCTGAAGGTTGTCGTTCCAGCGGGATAGGAATAGCTCACGACTGGTCCTTCGCCCCAGTCTATTGTGATCGTGAATGTGTCCAAGGTCCCTGGATCCAACAGGGTTCCGCTTACCGTGGCAACTCCGTTCTCGTCAATCGTGTCCCCCAAGGCTGTGATGATGGGAGCAACATTGATCACGGTCACCGTCGTCGTCGTGGAGGTGGAGCCTCCGTCGTCATCCTCCAATGTGAGAGCGACGTTGTAGTTATCCCAGGGTGTTCCAGTGGGATCGTCGTCAAGGTACTGATGTGTCTCGCTGAAGGTCGTCGTTCCGGCGCTGTAAGTATATGTGACAACGCTTCCATCCTTCCAGTCTACCACCATGGCGAAGTCGTCCAGAGTACCCGGGTCGGAGATCGTGCCGCTGACGGTGGCGATGCCATCCTCAACGATTGTATCCCCCACGACCGTAATGGAAGGAGCGACGTTGTTGACTGTCACGGTGGTGATGTCCATGTCTCTCAGCCTTCCGTCGAAGACCTCCAGGTAGACATCTCCGGAGTAATCATCATCCCATACGTGGTTCGCGGTCGAACTGGATGCCCACGAGGTGTCCCAATCACCGTCTCCATCGAAGTCCCAACGATACAGGACCGAGTCGTCGTCGGTGGTACCGCCTCCGTTGAAGTTGATGACGGTTCCCTCATTCACAACGTAAGGACCTCCGGCATCAGCAACGGGACGGCTCTCCCCCGGGAACGGGTGAAGTGCAGTGACAGCGCTGATGTTCCATCCAGATCCGTAGTTGGGCATGTACCAGCGGTTCCAAATGGGATCCCAATCGACCTCGTAGTATCTCAGGTAATCATCCGGATCTACCTGATTCTTATGGCTGTCAGAATCGGATACCCACACCCCTAGGTAGTAATCCTCGGGCTCGGTCACTGGATTCTTGGCCGTATCGAAGTTGACACCCCAGCAGGTGATGGCATGACCTCCTGGTCCAGTTCTAGGATATATTCCAAGGCCCACCGCATATCCATCTTCAAGCCAGCTCTTGATATCGGGCAGGACATCGGCCGCTCCAGCAGATTGCTCGGTGTAATCGGTCCATGCGTACGAGGCGGACCAGAAATCACCACCTGCAACATCCTCGACCGACCAGTCACCGGTGTGCGTCGGGAGGTTGCCGTTGAACCACCACTGCAATCCGTATTGGACCAGACTCCCGTAGTCGGTGGTGTGGTCCACGTAGTACTGGAAGAAGTCATCGGTGCCTTCCATTCCGCCTACGAATCCCCAACCGGTCCATTCCAGCATGTTGGAGTCAGTGGCTGCCCAGCAGGCAAGGTCATCTTCATCGCCGGGGTTATCGGGAGCAGGATTACCTACTCCATCACTCCCGGGAGCTTTTTCCGCATCCGCCCAAAAACCGCCATGGTTCTCATAGAGCATATAGCTCGTTCCCGTGGCCGTATCGACCTCCTGTTCGATCCAGGCGGTCAGGTTCCCATCGAAATCAAGAACGTCTGGAATATCCCCGGTAGGCACCACGGCACGATCAATGTGATCGTGAGGTTCACAAGCAATAGCAGGTGCAGCCATGAAAGCTGTGAGCGCTAGCATGAAACCAGCGCAAATTATCAATCCTTTCTTCATGCTTGACATTCTATTAACCTCTAATTCAATTATCGATATTCCAATCGGACTTTCTTGTTCATTACCTCCTGCCTGGAGCCTAAGAAATTCTTATCCAGGCCGGATAATATGTATCTCTTGAACTTGGTCTATTCATATCTTTCGATGGCCGACCTACGATACTTCGTCGCTTCACTTTCCTTGGTGGAGAATGAAGTATAAGTGAGACCAAGATACTTAGGATACTGGATTGGGGAAGCGTTGTAATTCTGGAATAATATTTCCCACTTGTAGAAGTCGGTTCATGGGGAAGAAAACTTGAACAAAATGGCCCTTGAGCGGACATGATCTGTTCTTAGCGAGATACATCCTCGATCTTGCCTCTCTTGAGCAAATCCTGGACAAGGACCGCGAGGTCCATCACGACGATGTCATCCTCTTCCCTTGCGTCTTCTAAGTTCTTCCTGCAGAATGGACAGGCCGTGACCAGATAATCAGCACCTGTGGATTCAGCGGAATCAAGACGTTTTCGTGCGATCGCACAAGCAAGGTCTGGATGAGCCTTCTTCACTCCCGAGCCGGCGCCGCAGCAAATGCCCCTTTCCTTGATGAACTCCATCTCCCGCAACTCAAGGCCTGGAATCGATCGCAGCACCTTCCGTGGGGCTTCATACTCCCCACGGTGCCGCCCCAGGTCACAAGGGTCGTGATACGTGACAGAAATATCCTCACCTTCCAGCTCGATCGTTCCGTCCTCGATGAGATTGGACAACGTCTGGGAGATATGCTCCACCTCGATGTCGAAGTCATCGATGAACTCGCGGTACGAGGATATTGCGTTGAAGCATCCTGGACAGCTGGTGATTATCTTCCTGACACCTCTTGATTTCCACAGCTCCCAGTTCTTTCTGGCCGTTTCCTCGAAGAGATCCTCCGCCCCAAGCTTGGGTACGGGGGACCCGCAGCACCACTCATCTTCGCCCAAATAGGCCACATCGACTCCAGCCTTTCTCAGAATATCAATGGTAGCCAAGAGAATGTCGTTGGCATGGTATGAGGAATAGCAACCTGCGAAATAGAGGACTTCCCCGCTCTTTGGTAGATCCAGGTCCGAAGCCCATTCCTTCCTTCTGTTCTGTGGTTCGGCCCATGGATTACCGTTGTTTGATATGTTCCCTATCAACTCCTCGTGTCCAGATAGCGGTAGAACGCCGTTTTCATTGGCCCTCTTCCTAAGAGATCTCATCATCCTAGGCGTATCGACCTTTACCGGACAGATCTCTTTGCACAAACCGCAGTTCGTGCAGAAGGTCAATCCGCCCTCCACGCCCTCCTCCAGGCCGTCAAGCTCGGCCGAGAAGCAAACCCCTCTGCCGCCAAGGTAGGCGTGTCCCCCAAAATCACTGCCCATGATGTCATACACAGGGCACTGGAGCAGGCAGGCACCGCAGTTGATGCAGTACATGACCTCCCTGTCCTCTATGATCGAACGACCACTATCGACTAGGATCAACACTATCTCCTTGGGGCCGTGCATTCCGTAGAACAGCTGCTTCTCTATGTCGGCCGTCCTGCTTGGGGCGGCGATCACATCCACGAAGGAGCTGGTGAGGCTGGCCGTCCCGTAGAAGACCTGCAGCTTCACCAGGTTCATCGCCTCCACTAGGTTTGGAACCACCTTCTCCATTGCGGAGACCACTATATGTTTGGTTGGCCTTCGGGCGCAAAGGGAGATGTTGCCCTCGTTGTGAACGATGACCATCGCCCCCTCCTCCGCGGCGATGAAGTTCGCCCCGGTAAGGCCGATCTTAGCTCGGGAAATGTAATCGGCTATCTCCTCCCGGATGGCCATTGTGAGGGATTTCGGGTCTGGATCTACCTTTTTACCCAGGTGATTCTCGAGGATGGAGGCGACCTCGTATCGAGTGAAATTGGCCGCGGGACCGGTGGGGTGGACTGGCTTCTGTCCTGAGAGCTGGACTATCCTGTCGCCTGCATCGGTCTCGATTACCTCGATCCCCATGCTCTCGAGGTAGGGCGTGAGGCCGATCTCCTTGGTCACATTCGACTTTGACTTCACCAGGAGGGTCTCGCCTTCCAGCTCCTCGAGGACCAGCTCTCTTGCTTCCTGGGCATCCCTTGCCACGATCACCCTTATGCCGTTCTCCTCGAGTCGCTCTATCGCCTTTTTGACATAGGAGGGATCGTTCATGCACAGCTCCCTGGCTCTCCTGGCCATCTCCTTGCGTTGCTCCAATCCCTCGATCATTGGAGCGATTCGTTCCTGGTTCAAAACATCGTTCCTGAAGGCGGATCTCATTCCTTCGAAATAGGAAGGGTTCTCAATGGCCTTGAGAACCTTCTTTCTGAGGCGCCCTTCTAAATCGGCTGAGTCGTTCATGTGACATCACACAACAAGTTTATGGCAGAGCTTCATAGACACTTAGATTTACAAATTAATTATGGAGATATGAGACAAGCGACTTTGGAGATTGAATCGAGGATTAAAAGCTTGGATATACACAGATTCTGATTACCATATTGTGAAGATATGGACATACAAGTGCTGATCTATGATAAATTCTGCGATTTCGAGGTGACCGTGGCGCTATCCTGGATGAACAAGCAGAATATTGTCACGATTGGGTTGGAGGATAGGAAGTTCATCAGCGAATCTAAGTTCACGGTCACACCCGACCTCACCATATCAGAGGCCATTCCAGGTGATGCAGACCTCCTAATAATACCGGGAGGGACTCCTGGGAAATATATTAAGAGTATCGATGGCGAGAATGTGGAGCTGTTATTCCATCACATCAGATCATTGGACAGGAAAGGAAAACTTCTAGGAGCCATATGTGGGGGACCGGAGTTCCTCGCACTTGCAGGGGTGCTGAAAGGGAAGAGGATAACCCATGGCTTAGATGATCAATCGCACCCCTCCTTCGATGGAGCTATCTATGTTGATGAGCCCTTGGTGGTGGATGGAAATATCATAACGGCCAAAGGTAACGCCTTCATCGAGTTTGGACTAGTACTAATGGACCTATTGGATCTTTTTGAATCCGAGGAGGAGCGTCAGAACGACATCGATTGGCTGCTCCAGAGCGGGAACCTAGGGATCTCTTCCCGCCCGCACACCGTTGGCGACCGCGATTAACTCGGAAGCCTCGTGGAAGATGACGGCGGTCGCCACAGAGAGAACTCCCAGTAGCGCTGAGGGGATCAGGATGGCCAGCACGATTATCGAGAATGCTATGTTCTGCCTGCCTATGATGCGGGCCCTCCTTCCCATCCTCACCGCGTATGGTACCCTGGATATGTCATCGGACATCAGCGCCACGTCCGAGGCTTGGATGGCGGCATCGGTACCCGCCGCTCCCATGGCTATCCCCACTGATGACTCCGCTAGGGCTGGAGCGTCGTTGATGCCATCGCCCACCATTGCCACGATGCCGCATTCCTCCTTCAGCTCTCTGATGGCCTCTATCTTTTGCTCGGGTGTCAGCTCAGCCCTCACAACATCGATCCCCACCATATCGGCAATGGAGGATGCCGCGATGCGGTTGTCTCCTGTGAGCATCACCGTTCTTATGCCCAGCACATTCAGCTCCTCGACCGCGGACCTGCAGTCCGTTCTCGGCTCGTCCCGGAAGGCGATGATTCCGAGAACATTCTTTGCAGTCCCGACCAGGACGGCTGCCTTTCCCTCTCTCTCCAAGGAATCGAGTATCTGAGGGTCGGGCAAGGGGGTTTCCATCTCGTTGAATATGGAAGGCTGCCCGACATAGATCTCGTCACTTCCTATGGACGCCCTGACTCCAAACCCTATCAGAGAGACGTGGTCGGAGCCTTCCAACAGTTCCACCTTGTCGAGTCTGGCCCGCTCGAGAAGGGCTCTTGCCAGAGGGTGCTGGGACCTCCGCTCGGCACTGGCAGCCAGCTGAAGCACCTCCCGCTCCTCCCTCGAGATCGGCACCACATCGGTCACCATCGGATAACCGGTGGTGATGGTCCCGGTCTTGTCGAACGCGACGCAGCTCACCTTTCCAAGGTTCTCCAGGTGCACCCCTCCCTTGATGAGCACACCGCTTCTCCCAGAACGGCCGATTCCCGCGGCGATGGCCACCGGGGTGGACATGACCAGTGCGCATGGCGCAGAGGCCACCAGGAATATCACGGACCTCTCCACCCAATCGTCGATCTCCCAACCCAGCATGAAGGGGAAAACGACCAAAAGACCTGCGATTAGAAGGATGAGAGGGGTGTACACCCTCCCGAAGCGTTCGATGAACTGCTGGGACCTGCCCTTGACCTCCTGGGCCTCCTCGACAAGATGGATGATGCGGGAGATGGTGTTGTCCTCGAACTCCCTGGTCACCCTGACCTCGATGGATCCTTCCTGGTTCACGGTTCCAGCGAAGACCTCCTGACCCTCGCCCTTCTGGACCGGGATGGACTCGCCAGTCACTGGAGACTCGTTGATGCTGGTCCTCCCGTTGACTATGATCCCGTCGGAGACCAGGTACTCTCCCGGTAGTATCACCACGATGTCGCCGACATGGAGCTCCTCCGCCGGAACCTCCCTCTCCCTGCCACCATCCAGAACCGTCGCGGTCCTGGGGACCAGATCGAGCAGGTCCCTTATCGATTCCCTGGTCCTGGTGTAGGTGGCCTCCTCCACTCCCTCGGCCGCACCGTACAGGACGGCCAGGAAGGCGGCCTCCTCCCAGAGCCCTACGGCCGCGGAACCGATGAGGGCGAACAGCATCAGGATCCCGATGTTCACTCTCCTCTCCTCGATCAGGACCTCGAACGCCTCCCAGCCCCAATGATAACCGCCCAGGAGCATAGAGACGATGTAGGGTGGGATGGTCACCCAAGAGGGAATATCGGTCAGAAGATGAATTGTGAACGTCACCGCGGCGATGACTCCCCCCATGAGGGGGTACCTGATGATGGGGTAGGATATCCATTCCAACCTCTTGTGACCGGGGGAAGCATGCCTCTGATCCTCGGATCCAGTGACCATATCAGTCTGATAAATGACACGCATCTCTATTGATGCTTGCTACGATCATACCGCGACCCTGGTTCCATAGGAAAATGGCATCCAGGCATCTGCCGATTCGGTCATTGCTGGTGGATTCACCACAAGTATCAGACCGGAGAATGGAGCCGTTCATACGGAGGATTATGATCGGGCACTCGGGAAGATCCACCAGGTACCTTTGCAGTCTAGGATGACCTGTCGAACGGTGCCGGCGCCCTTCGCCTGTCCCAGATGCCCAGCAGCCTGCGGTTGCCCCACAGGCTGTTCACCTCTGATATCGCTATCGCCCCCTCGTAGATGTCTATCAGGTTGAACGAGTTACCGAACAGGCTCCTCTGATAGGGGCTGCTCAGTGAGTTAGCGTTTACCACTATGGCATCGTTGACCATGGCGGCGTTGGCATGCGAGGACGTCCCCGTCAGAACGAGATCGACCCCGGAATCGACCAATGTCTTGAGGACATCCCCGCTGTCCTCCAGCAAACCCTTCTCCCTGCTGTGAGGCACTGGCAACACATTATGGTGCAAGAACACGACCTTGGTCCGCTCCTTTGCCTTATTCAACCTCTCCTCCAGGTTCCTTCGCTCGAAGGCCCCAATCGACCCCGAAAGGGAGTCGTACTGAGGGGAGTACAGACCAAGGAAAAGAATCTCCCCGTTGGAGAACTCCTGCTCGAAGGGTCCAAAATAAGTCTGGAACAGATGGTATCCGAGGTAGTTGATGTCCCTTCCTGCGGGTGAGAATACGATCGGGATCTCACACTCCGAGAACAGCTCGAATGCCTTGTCGTAATAGAGGGGGATGCCCTCCCGCACGATGCCGCCGCAGTGCACTATGATATCTGGCGATAGCTCGCATATCTTGGCCATTGCATTCTTGAACTGGACCTCGAGGAAGGCGTTGGTGTCTGAGATGAAGGTATTGGACATGTGTACTACCCTGAACACCCTCTTCCCGAAGTAGGAGTACACCCTCTTATCCTTCCTTGGCAAGGAGGCGATCTCGTCCCTCCTTCCAATCCTCCGGGTAACTATCCTCTGCCCATCCTCGCCAACCTCTATGATGTTCATCGAGTTGACATCCCCGTAACGTGTCTTGGTACCGGACACTGTACCGGCGTTGATGAACACCGTGTTCTCTATCCTGTAGAGATTGGGATAATGTCGATGCCCTGACAGCACGAGGTCCACATCGCCCTTGATGACCAGATCCAGGATGTCCCCCGCGTTCAGCAGTATATTCCTCTCCCTTCCACTGAGAGGTACTGGAATGATATGATGGTGCATGGCCAGGACCTTTACGCGCTTGTCGCTGTACTCGTTCAGGGCGTCCTTTATCATGTTGAATTTGACCATCCCCACCCTGCCCTCGTTACCGTCCTCGAAGGCGCTGTTGACATAGATTATTAAAGCATCCCCGATCTCTCGGATCCCGTTGGGTGGGCCGATATACTTCTCGAAAAGTTCCAGGCCCCCCGCTCTAGCGTCGTGATTGCCTGGCATGAATATGACGGGAGTCTTCAGACCCGAGAACAGATCCCTCGCTTTCTCATACTCACTCAGCATCCCGGTTTGGGTGACATCGCCTGTATGTATTACGACGTCGAAATCCCCATTCATGATCTCCTCGATGATCGTCACCAAAGAGGGCTCGTTGAAGTGGGCCTCGGAGCCCACGTGGGTGTCCGAGATATGAAGGATGCGCATGATCTCTACTCCCTAGAGATGAATGTCTCGATCTTCTGCCTGCTAATGTCCTCAAGGTCTCGTAGGGTAACTATGCCCTCGACCTCTCCGTCATTGGTCACCACCAGCCTGGTCACCCTCTTCCGGGACATTGTGTCCAATGCTTCCCTCACAGTGGTGTTGATGTCCACAGATATCGGATCGGGGGTCATGATTTCTTCCACCGGGGCATCCATGGTAACTCCATCCGCAACTGCTCGCTTAATGTCAGAGTCGGTCATGAAGCCCACGATCTTTCCATCCCTGGTTATCACCAAGAAGCTGATGTCGAACTCGACCATCCTCTGTACCCCCACCCTGATTGGAGTTCCGGCTATTACCCCAATGAGCCTCTTGGTCACCATGTTCCTTATCGGCTCGTTCATCATCTTTCCCATCGAATGGCTGTGTAGCATTTCACCAAACCTCCCTGGCATGCAGAATCTTGAGGTTCATTTCTGATCATTCCCTTATTTCATTTATTGAATGCACATCCAGGCGATAAAATGTTGTGTGATGAATCAGAATCAAGTACCTTTGCTAGGAAGTGCGATAAGCGATCAGAACGGAATCCAGTCAGGATTCGGTCGCGTTCATCAAGAACAGCATGGTGAAGCTTCTAGGCGTCAGGACCAAGTGGAGTATTCCAGCCTCCAACTTGGTGGGAGTGCTCCACGGACTCATGATCGCTCTGTCATTAACCACATGGATCACCGCGCGGATCATCATGGATCATACGGCCTAAGATCTGATGTCTCAAGGGTAAGAACCAGTGGCCTTCGGCCTCCTCGATAATGTGTTCCAGGCATCCGCGGACATGAGGTGACAAGCGTGTTGATCCTCTCAGAGATCGTCCTTCACGCTCTCTTCTCCGCCTCATAATCACCGAGCTCAGGAGGAGATATATGATGAGTTTCTACATTTCGTGGCATCGACCTGGATTGCGTCCCTTTTCTCTGACATCTTTGCGGTCTTCGTGAGCGGTTCATTCTGAAATTGATCAGTCAGTATCAGAGGCTGGCATCCCTCCGAATATTTTTTATTGATGACGATTACTTATATCTCGTACTGCATCTTGATGAGAGGTTTCATCATGAGGTATTGTCCATCATGCGGTTCCGCAAACGAGGATTGGGCTATTTTCTGCATCACCTGCGGGAACGGCCTGCAGACATACCAACAAACTTACGAACCTCAGGAGACCCAGGAAACATATACCGCCTACCCAGAAATACCTCCTCAAGCACCTTCACCATACGCACCTCCGAGAAGAAAGAGGACAGGAGCTGCTTTCGGGGCGATCCTCATTGCTGCAATATTGATCATCGCCGCTGTGGTGATATTCCTTCCAGATATTCCATTTGGAAATGGAGTTCCCACTCTGATCAACCCAGCCGATGGGGCGACGGTTGACAGCCACTACCCAACCTTCACCTGGACAGCGGTCTCAAAGGCCCAGGGGTACGAGATCGCCATTTTGGAGGAAGGTGACATCCTAGTTATTGGCGGGGAGTTGCTATCCAACAGCTTCGATTCCATCTCATACATCGAGGATGGGATCTATGAATGGTCGGTCCGGGCAAAGGTTGGTGATAGCTGGTCGGACTGGTCCGAGACATGTGTATTCTTCGTGGGCACCTCTACCCTGAATAGACACTACGAGTGGCAATTTGAAGGGCGCTCCTGGACATGGGACATGATGATACCGGCCAGTCAATATTACTACTATAAGGACCAAGTTCGAACCTATGACTACGCGTCGTACATGACCGAGGACAATGATTACATCGAATCTCTTGCCCAGGAATTGAAGGACTGCGCGGACAACGAGGGGTGGTCCTCATTTCAGCTGGTGAGCTTCACCCTTGCCTTCGTTCAGAGCCTGGAGTACACCTCTGACAGCGTAACCACTGGATATGATGAATATCCAAGGTATCCCATCGAAACCCTTGTGGACGAAGGGGGAGACTGCGAAGACACCAGCGTGCTTTTCGCAACGCTCATCCAGGCCGATCCCATTAACACAGATGCCGTGCTGTTGATATTGCCGGCGAATAATCCAGAGCATATGGCTGCGGGCGTTGCGGGGGGAAATGGCATTCAGGGCGCCTACTACGAGTACGACGGACGAAACTATTATTACTGTGAGACCACTGGAGAAGGATGGATGGTTGGAGACATCCCGGATGACTATCAGTATGTGACCGTGCAGATCATTCAGGTTTGATTTTCAGGGAACGAGTGAAGAATCCAGCCGTCTTCGCAAAACAATCATATGGAGAACAGGAATGAGAATTGAACAGGAGGAATGCTGGCTTTGGAAGAGGGTTACGATCTAGAGAACACAGGGCTCAGGGGCGTGAGCGCTGCGACCACTAGGGTTAGCATGGTTGACGGTGAAAGGGGACAGCTCTTCTACCGCGGATACAACATAGAAGATCTCGCAACGAAATCGAACTTCGAGGAGGTCGCCTACTTGCTGGTCCACCAGAAGATGCCCAACAGGAAGGAGCTTGAAACCTTCTCAAGAACTCTCGCGGAAAGGAGGAAACTCCCGGGAAAGCTTCTATCCATGCTTGAGAACTATCCAAAAAGCGCCTGGACGATAGATGTCCTTCAGTCAGCTGTAGCCGTCATGGGGGACCTGATACTCTACAAGGAAAAGGGAACGAGAGAGCTTGACTTGCAGCAAGGGACATCCATAATCGCTAAGATGCCATCACTGGTGGCAGCCTGGTACAGAATGAAGAATGGATTGGAAATTGTGCAGCCGGATCAGGGGCTCTCGCACGCCGCGAGCTTCCTGTACATGCTCAATGGAGAGAAACCGGAACCTGAGATGGCCAGAGTATTCGATGCCTCTATGGTGCTGCACGCAGAACACACCTTCAACGCTTCCACATTCACTGCAAGGGTGATCGCTTCCACGGGAGCTGACATCTTCGCTGCGGTTTCGGGCGCTATTGGTTCCCTGTCAGGAGAACTCCATGGTGGTGCTAATGAAAAGGTCATGCTCAATCTAATGAATATCGGGGAGCTTGAGAAGGTGGAAGCCTGGGTCAACGAAGCCCTCGAAAAGGGTGTGAGAATCGCCGGCATGGGGCACGCCGTCTACAGGACCATGGACCCTAGGGCTCGGATCATCAGGACTATGCTCGATGATCTTCCCGACAAAGGAGGGAAGTGGCTGGAAATGAGCAGGATGATAGCCGATATCTCTCATCAGCAGATCCTGGAAAGGAAGGGCCTGTCACTATACCCTAATATCGACCTCTACAGTGGTGCGCTCTACTACTCGCTTGGCATTCCATCGGTTCTGTTCACCCCTGTATTCGCAGTTGCTCGTACCACAGGATGGGTAGCTCACTTCTTGGAAGAGAAGTATCCTACACCTCCCGTCAAACCTGTACTCTACCGTCCTTCCGCTACCTACATCGGACACTACCACGGTGATACTGGGCGAAGATATATCCCCATTGATGATAGGAAATAAATATCTCGATCGCCCCATAAACAATCAACCGATTATCTGGGACGGAAATCAACGACCCAGAGCTCAAGCTAAGTAGAGGCTTGAAAGGAATACTTGAATCTGCTGCCTCTTAGGGTCCCGTCGATTTCACTCGGGCGCAGCTGCCATCACTACCATGACCACGATTGCTAGCAGCAATATGAGCGCCGCAGGAGGCCAGTATTCCATTGAAAGAAACACAAGAATCCCCATTGCGATGACAGATGCGGCTGCCACTACGGTGCCCTTCTTGCCCTTTCTTCTCCTTTTCGCTACGGCCTTGGGTGCTTCCTTCAGTATGACCTTGCCTTTGAACTGATATCCACAGTGAGGGCAAACGTCTACTTCCCAGGGTACTGACTGGCGACAGCTAGGACAGGTTGGCTCGATTATCTCCTCATAAGGTGTCTCCTCGACCACATCTGATGTGATACCCATACTGATTAAACCCCCCTTTACTCCGTTTGGTAAGAAGAATTATTGACCCGTTGATATATAGAGTTGTTGATAAACATCTTTCTTAACGGAATCTCGAGTACAATATTCGTGATAGGATTCCAGTTTTAATCAAGATGTCCGATGTCGAGAAGAGAGTCCTATTAATCTTCGCTCATAACTCAGCCAGTTTCCAGAAAGCGGAAGTATTAATGAACGACTGAAAGAGGGGTAAGTACAAGAGAGAAAGCATAGGCACGGAGCTCAGAAAGGTCAACGCCTATGCATTAATGACGATGGACTAGATGGACATCGACATCTTCAAACGCCTGTCCAAGAACCATGATTTGTCCGATGGTCGGGACTTCGACTTCACGGTCACGGTATGCTTCAATGATCCTTATCAGAAGTCTGGATCAGAGGAAGGGATCATTCAGGAGTTCGGGTGGGTCAGCGAAGTTATCTGGAATTGCTTGAAGGACAATTTCTAGTGGCCAAACAGGTTTTATAGTTGAGTCGACCCAGTAAGTATATCGATGAGAAGCAAAGCATTCTCGACCTGCCGACTTTGCGGTTCTGAGCGAATGGAGATATCCTTAGAGCTGGGCGTATGTAGGGAGTGCTTGCTTCAAGAGGAGAAGGCTAGAGCGATTGCAGAGCTGGTGCATAACAAGAGTAGGAGACGATTCGGCCTTCTCGAGTCCCCTCCAGGGAAAGGCATTCCATGCGGCCAGTGCGGAAATGGTTGCTCGATACCTACTGGAGAAACTGGTTACTGTGGAGTGAGGTGGGCCAAGAATGATGAGGTGTTGGGTCTGCCTAACCAAGAAGCTCTGGTCACTGCATATGATGATCCACACCCCACTAATTGCGTGGCGGATTGGGTATGTCCAGGAGGAAGCGAAGTCGGATTCCCGAGGTACTCGCACACTCCAGGACCAGAGAGGAGATTCGTGAACCTGGCCGTATTCTACGGAGCCTGCACATTCGACTGCCTCTTCTGCCAGAACTGGCATTTTCGAGAGATGACGAGCTCCCTCCAACCAAGAATGTCTTCAGAATCAATAGCACGTATGGTCAGTCCAATGACCTCTTGCATCTGTTTCTTTGGTGGAGATCCCACTCCTTTCATTCAGCATTCAATATCTGTGGCCGAGCTTTCCAGAGAAGTGAAGGGGATCAGAAGGATGTGTTGGGAGACCAATGGGTCAATGTCCTCAAAATGGGCATTGAGAATAGGTGAAATAGCCTTAGAGACAGGGGGGTGTGTCAAGATCGACCTAAAGGCGTTTGACGATCGAATGCACAGGGCACTGTGTGGAAGGAGCAATAGTCAAACACTGGAGAACCTGAAAATCCTTGGTGAGATGACTGATAAAAGAAGGGAAGTGCCTTTGCTGGTGGTCTCGACGCTCATGGTTCCGGGTTACGTGAACGAGGATGAGATCACCTTGATCTCCAACTACCTTGCAGAAATCGATCCTACGATCCCTTATTCTCTTCTTGCATTCCACCCTGCCTACTTGATGAACGATCTTCCCACCACCTCGAGGAGTCAGGCGGAGGCGTGCTTCAACGCGGCATTAGAGGCCGGAATGGAGAATGTCAAGATAGGTAATGAATGGCTGTTACGGTGATTTTGCGTGTCTGATATATTCATCCGTCATTAGTATTGTCCGAAATTCGTAATTAAACCTACGATATCATAATGGAATGCTTCGGATATCATCTACCATTTTTGTACATTGACCATTACGGGACAGATTTGCTAGGCAATGTTTATTTAAGGAATTTCCGAAGGGGGTTGGCCAGGGTACAACCCTGCGGCCAATGGATTGATAATATCTGTGGAGGCCATTCATTGAAGCCTGCTGAACTCCAGGAACTGATCGAGACCATCAATAACCTGCCCAGTATGCCGAATGTCACAATACCTAATCATTCTGATCTTAGGAGGGAGGCCGAGCAGTATGCCCAAGTCACAGAGTTTGGCAACCATGCTTTCGCTTCTTGCGTCAAGAACCGATCGGCGGGACTTACCGTCTACATTGGTGAGGGGGAGATACCCCAGAAGAAACTCAATTCCGACCAGGAATCCATCCTCCGGAAACTTCCAAAGACCCTTGAAAAAGTACGGAGATACCTGGAGAAGGCTCCCCTATATCAACTGAGACTCACAATGGGTGATAATTCGGAGTTCACCCCCCATTGCACCATGTTCCTCTCCAGATACAAGAAGGAATGCTGCAGGCTTGCGTACATGGCGGCCCAGACCCTTTTCGAGCGAAGTGACACACCGGGTCCAGAGATGACCCTGATCGACATACCTGAGTGGCAGGAGAAGGATAGGCAGATCCTGGTGTTCCCCGATGAGCGGCTAACATTGGTGCTCGGTAGCGATTACTATGGGGAGGTGAAGAAGGGGTTCCTTCGAATGGCCATGTGGGAGGCCAAGAAGAGGGGGATGCTGGGCCTTCACGCAGGCTCAAAGATGATACGAGCCATGGGCAGAGATGGCAAGCTCAGAAGGATTGGAATGATCATTTTCGGTCTGACCGCCACGGGTAAAACAACGCACTCCTGCCACAATCATGATCTAGATGGCGAAGGGGAGGGCGTTGAGATCGTTCAGGATGATGTTGTATTCCTTCACAAGGACGGCTCGGCCCTCGGCAGTGAGCGGGGTTACTTCATCAAGACCGACGGTCTCACACTTGATGACCAACCCCTCCTGTACCACGCGGCGAGTCAGAAGGACGCGCTCTTCGAGAACGTGCTTGTGGATTATCAGGGAAAGGTGTACTTCCAAGACGAGACCCTCACTGGAAACGGTAGAGGAATTATCCAGAGACGCGACCTTGGAGACAGCATGAGCCCCAAGATCAACCTTCCATCACTGAAGGAGATGGACAAGCTAATCGTGGCCTTCATCACCAGGAGGAACACCGTTCTGCCTATTGCGACCAGGCTTACTCCGGCCCAGGCAGCTGGTGCCTTCATGTTGGGAGAATCGATCGAGTCAACCGGGGGGGATCCCAAAAGGGCAGGAGATTCCGTCAGGGTAGTGGGAACCAACCCATTCATCATCGGTGACGAGTCGACTGAGGGCAACTGGTTCTATGACTTTCTGATGGAGACCAAGGAAAAGGTAGAATGCTACCAGTTGAACACTGGTGGCGTTGGTGAGATAATGGAGAGACTTCCTGATGGCACAAAGAAGATGATTAGGAAGGTCACCAGAGTTGAGATATCCGAGATGGCGAGCATCATCCGGGGAATATGCAGGGAGACCATAGACTGGATAGGTGAACCCAACTTCGAGACCATGGTTCCCAGAAGTGTCGAAGGAGCGGATCTGGACCGTTTGGACCCTCTCAGATTCTACGAGAAGGAAGAGGTGGAGAAGATGGTCAGACAACTCAGAAAAGAGAGAGTGGATTACATGTTGAGGTTCAAGAATCTCAATAAGGACATATTGGATTCGTACACTGAGTGAATCCCTCTTTATCAGACATTATTCAAGAACTGATTTCACCATTGCCTCAGGAAAGATAATTTACTTGTTCTTCATTGAAACACACAAGTCACGAGGTGGGAACCTGAAAGCCCTGATCATGAATGGAGGCGAACCTGACGACGTGCTGTTGAAGGAGATCGCCGAGTTTCTCTCGAAAGCTTTGGGAGAAGAGGATTGGGAGATAGACATCCTTGAACTGGGAGATATGGAAATAGCCGGATGCATGGGATGTTTTCGGTGCTGGATAGAGACCCCTGGGATTTGCGTGACTGATGATATCTCAAGGGAGATCACCCGGAAGATGATATCCAGTGATCTGCTCATCTATTTGACACCGATAGTCTTCGGCGGATACTCGTATCATCTGAAGAAGGCGGTTGACCGCA
Organism: Methanomassiliicoccales archaeon; assembly: GCA_013415695.1. Classification (NCBI taxonomy): domain Archaea; kingdom Methanobacteriati; phylum Thermoplasmatota; class Thermoplasmata; order Methanomassiliicoccales; species Methanomassiliicoccales archaeon. Next base: position 17,147 of record JAAEEP010000004.1, read on the forward strand.
TGATATCCAATGTCCATCCATTCTTCGTGAAGGTCAATGGTGAGATCCACCACGGAAAGCGATATGATCGATACCCTTCATTAACTGGCATAGGAATAATTGATTATCACAGCGAGCCAGAAGAGAGGACATTCAGGGAATTGGTTGCCCGAAACGCGATGAACATGCACGCACCCAGATTCTCATCAGCAGTAATTGTCAGAACCAATACCGCAGAATCGAGACAAGAGAATCTTGTGAAACCTCTCAGGAATGTGGGGGTAGTCGAATGACCATCAAGAAAGCCCTTCTTTTAGTAGGGAGTCCCAAGGGGAATGGGAGCAATTCTTACTCGTTAGGATCTTTTCTCATGAAGAAACTTAGCGAAAATGGGGTTGAGACAACCACCATGATGGTCAAGGACATGCTTGGGTCTGAGGGGAGGATCAAAGATATGCTTAGGGAGATCGATATTACAGAGCTCATTGTCCTAGCCTTCCCGCTTTATGTCGACAGCCTTCCCGCTATGGACATCAAACTTCTCCAAATCATCTCAGAACACCGCTCCGGTTCAACCGATAAGAAAGGATTCATTCCGATAGTGAATTGCGGATTTCCCGAGGTACACCATAATGGAACCGCGATATCCATATGCAGAAACTTCGCCTCAAGGGCGAATCTTGAATGGAGAGGTGGTCTTTCTCTAGGGGGTGGAATGGCCATTGCCAGTAGACCATTGGAAGAAACTGGTGGTGTTACTCGTAACATTATCAAGTCCCTGAAGATGGCCGCCCAATCTCTAGCCATGGGAGAGCCGATACCGAAGGAATCTGAGGAGAGGATGGCCCTTCCCGTCGCCCCCAAATGGATATTCATAAGAGTGGGTAACAGATGGTGGAAGAAGCAAGCGAAGGAGAACGGGGTTGAGAATGAGCTGAATGCTCGTCCGTATGCCGATGATTAGTACCCTACGATCCTAGATCTGGAAGCTGGATCGACGTCCCCCCTATGACCTGTATTTATAGCAAACAAGTTATCAATTCGGGCAGGCCATCGGTTTTCGACCTTGGTGCGAGTGATAGGAAGACCTTCCTATTGCTGGGAGGAAGAGCTCAAGACATCCAGTTGGCATATGCGCATTGTATGCAGCGCTCTGCCACTAGTTCTTCGTCCTGAAAAAGCTTCTCGGTTCTCGCTCCACAGAACGGGCAGGATTCATCCGAAAGCTCCTCTCGATCTACCTGCACCTCCATGATGGCAGTGATTTAGCATCCCTCCGGAGATTTTTATTCTCCGTGTTAAAACAAATAGTGCATTCTACTTATAGATTTTGAATTGAGATGGCCATCTGAGAATCGAATGGAGTTGATGGTACTAGAGTAAGAAGCGAGTTGAAGAAGTCTTTCCCAGCAACTTCAATTCATCAGGACGCCCTGCTTGAACTCCTCCCAACATATCTTGTTGATGAACTCGCGGAGGCGCTTCTTTGGATCCAACTCTAAGTCTTTATGGTGTTAATAGTTAGATATTGAATGATTAGATCGAATGCCTCATGGGTTCTTCATTTTCCGGACTGATCATCAGGTTCAGCACATATCTGGGTCCAGTCCCTGGCCTTCAACCGCTTTCCTGTGACCATGTACGCCACCCTCTCTCCGATATTCACCGAGTGATCTGCGATCCTTTCCAGGTATCTAGCCACCAGAATGTAGTATGTCCCAAGGGTTGTCTTCCTGGGATCCTCCATCATGTAGGATAACGTCTCTCGGAGGATACTCTCCCAGAGATGATCCACCTCGTCGTCCTTATCGTATAGTTCTTGGGCTTCCTCGGCATTGCGGTGAACGTAGCTCTCGACCGCCTGCGTGACCATGGCCACCACCTTCTCCCCCATGAATGGAATGGAGACCAGCTTCTTGAAGTGTGTTTGATCGTGGAAGTTCTCCGTGAACTCTGCAATGTCGAGCGCATAGCGACCTATTCGATTGAGATCAGTGATGATCTTCAAGCATGTGGAGACTGTTCTGAGGTCACTAGCAACGGGAGCATGGAGAGCGATCACATCCAAGCAATGTTTCTCGATACGGATGTCCCAGCAGTAGATCTCAACGTCAAGCTGTTCCACCTCATTCATGAGGTCCTTGTCCATTTTCACGAAAGCTCTAACTCCTTTCTCGATGGCCTCGACCGCCAGACGGGCCATCTGAGCGACCTCGTAATCCAGCTTCTCGAGTTCCTCGGTGAAAACTCTCCTCGATGTCATTCAACCCATCCTCCCGGTGATATATTGTTCCGTGAGATCTTCCTTGGGATTCTCAAAGAGCCTCTTGGTGTTCCCGTACTCTATCAGTTTTCCTAAGTAAAAGAAAGCTGTCTTGTCTGCGACCCTTGCTGCCTGCTGCATGCTATGCGTTACTATGACCACGGTATAGTCTTTCTTAAGATCTATCAGCAGGTCTTCTATCTTCGCTGTGGCTATTGGGTCCAGGGCAGAGCAGGGTTCGTCAAAGAGCACGATCTCGGGTTTTATCGCCAAAGTCCTGGCAATGCATAATCTCTGCTGCTGACCGCCTGAGAGGCTGTAGGCAGACTTATTCAATCGCTCCTTGACCTCATCCCACAGAGCGGCCCGCTTCAGACTCCATTCTACAATGTCAGACAGTTCCTTCTTGTCCCTGACCCCGTGTATCTTGGGACCATACGTGATGTTATCGAAAATGGACTTGGGGAAAGGATTGGGTTTCTGAAAGACCATTCCGATCCTCTTCCTAATATCAACGACATCCACATCCTTGTCGAAGATGTCCTTTCCATCCACAAGGATGTTCCCCTCCGTTATGCATTTGGAAATCGTATCATTCATGCGGTTTATGCTACGTACAAAGGTGGACTTGCCGCAGCCGGAGGGGCCGATGATAGCGGTGATCATATTCTCTTTGATCTTGAGGTTGACGTCCTTGAGAGCCTGATTTTCATCGAACCAGACGCTGAGGTCGCGCACATCAATCTTAGTATCCATTCGTTACCACCTGTATTTCTCTCTGTATTTTTTCCTAATTATGATCGCAAAAAGATTCATTCCTAGTATTATCATTAAAAGCACCACAGCGGTTCCGTAAGCGATTTGCTTCCCTAATTCCAGATCAGCCATCTGTGTTGACATCGTGAATATGTGATAGGGAAGAGCCATGAACTTGTCAAAGACAGAGCTTGGAAGTGAACTCATGTAGAACCAAGCTCCCGTGAGAAGGATCGGTGCGGTGTCTCCCGCTGCCCTTGAGAGGGATAGTATGACTCCAGTCATGATTCCCGAAATGGAGTACGGGAGGATGTGATGCCGTATTGTTTGCCATTTAGTGGCTCCAAGGGCCAATGATGCCTCCCTAAGTGAGTCAGGGACTGCCTGGATTGCCTCTCTTGCCGCGGCGATCACCAAAGGAAGGACGAGAAGGCTCAACGTCAATCCCGCTGCTAGCAGACTGAGCCCAAAGTTCAAGAAGTAAACGAAAAGGCCTACTCCCAACAGACCATATACTACGGAAGGAACTCCGGCTAGATTATGCAGGGCGGTCCTCCAGATTTTCGAGAAGGTCCTAGATGGTTGATACTCGACAAGGTATACGGCAGAGAGTACCCCAATAGGTATAGAGACGAAAAGCACGATGGACATGAGGTATAAAGTCCCCACTATGGCGGGATATATGCCTCCCTCCTTCATTCCGTCGCGAGGAAACTGGGTGAGGAAATCCCAGCTGATCATGCTTATGCCTCCGCTGAACATGTAGAATAGAAGCACGACAAGGGCCAGCACAACTAAGGCTCCGCAAATCCGAAAGAGCATGAAAAGCGTCTTCTCCTTCCGTCTCCTGCGCGCCAGATTGCCGCTCATCGGTACACCTCCACGAACTTCGCGTTGACCCAGTCCGCTAGAATGTTGACGATGAAAGTGATGACGAACAGAACCACCCCTACAGCGAATAGAGTATTGTAGTGTATGGCGAATTGCGAGACCTCACCCATCTCGATGGCGATAACGGCTGTCATGGTCTCGACCGAGTGAAGCGGATTCAGGGTGATGACCGCCGTGTTGCCCGTGGCCATAAGTACAGTCATGGTCTCACCGATTGCCCTGCCTAGCGAGAGTACGATGGCAGCGATTATTCCCGAAAGGGCGGAGGGTATCATGACCCCCTTTAACGTCTCCCATCTTGTTGCGCCTAGTGCGTATGATGCCTCCTTAATCTCCCTGGGCACGGAGTTGAGAGCGTCCTCGGAGAGCGAGACCATTATGGGGATCATCATCACCGCAAGCATTATCGATCCGTTGAGGGCATTGAGCCTGGTGGTGGAATCGAATAGCAGATCGATCCAGTCTGCCAAGATAACGAGTGCGAAGAAACCATAGATCACAGAGGGGATGCCGGCTAGAATCTCAATGATGGGTTTGAGAAAGCCTCTGATCCTGGGATGGGCGATTTCATGGATATACAGGGTACAACCCATACCTATGGGTATGGCTATGAAGGAAGCCATCAGACTCACTATGAACGTGCCCCAGATCAGTGGCAGCATCCCATATTGAGGATTGGACGGTGAAGTGGGATTCCATACGGTCCCGGTGAGCATCTTGAGCGGTCCGATTTCAACGAATGCGGGAAGTGAGCTGTATATCAGAAATATCAGGACCAAAGCGAGTGTCACTATGGAGACTACTCCCGCACAGAACAGAGCGAATTTGATCCACTGTTCCATATCTCGGAAGGAAAAGACAATGTTGATGAATCTCTCCATGGGCTTGATCGGACATGGTGACTCCTTATTCATGGAGCATCAATCCCTTGATCGAATGATAGAACAATGATCCATGTGGGTCCTTGTGATGGGCACAAGGATCTGAATGGAATGGAGGGAACGGGGGACTTGGCGACCCTATGATTCTATCCTCAGAATCAGCCTTCAAGTTTCGCCAACTCCTCTTCAAGCACTTCTTGTCCAAGCGGATAGAAACCGAGCTCCTCTACGACAGCCTGACCTTCTGGGGAAAGTATCCATGAGATCCATTGATACACAGAACCAGAGGGTATGCCATCAGTGTAGAGGAACAGGAACCTTGAAAGGACGTAATCCCCGGAATACACAGCATCAGGATCCAGAGGTGAGTAATACGGTCCTCCTTCCTCAGAGGCAAGGCCGATCATCTTGATATCGGATGAGGAACCGACATAGCCGATGCCGACATAGCCGATGCCTCCACTGTCCAGTCTTACAGCGTCGACGATGGCAGCGTTTCCTGATATCTGCTGCATATCAAGACGGTAGTCCTCATTTTGGAGTATCTCATCCTGGAAGTAACCATATGTTCCAGAGGTGGACTGCCTTCCATAGGCTACAATTCTGAGATTGGGACCTCCAAGCTGATCCCAGTTGGTGTAGGTACCATTGTATATGCCTTTCAATTCCTCAACCGTCAGACCAGCAAATGGGTTGTTTCCGTTCACAATAATAGCGATCCCGTCGATCGCCACACGGAACATCAATGGGTCCACACCTACGGAAAAAGCCTGGTCCAACTCGGACTGTTTGATCTCTCTGGAGGCTTGAGCCACATCTACCTGGCCCGAGATGAGCGCGGCGATGCCTGTCCCGGTTCCTCCACCGGTTATCTGGATACCGATATCTGGGTTCTCATTCGTGAACCGTTCAGCGGAGTTCTGCATGAGTTCGAGGAGCGTGTCAGACCCTTTCTGGCTGACACTGTTGGTTCCGGCACCTCCAACGAGAATTATGAAGAAACCGATAGCTGAGAAGAGTATGATCAATACAATCATCAGAGTTCGGATTTTGCTCATCGATCCCTTCCCCATGTGTCGTTTCGATGTGGGTATGATTTAGCAACAATCCAAGATACTTGGTCGCAAATGTGTCCTTTAAAAACATCTCTTTTACTCAGATGCATGTGTGATGAAGTGATAAACAAAGAAGTTATATTTACATTACCTAATTTGTATATTCATGAGCATATTCATATCCTTTCGAATATATACTATAAATATATGCATTTGAATACATACTTGATTTCCTGAATATCATAGGGAGGTCGAGTGAAATGGAGATCCGCAAGATCCAGAAGACCGGTGTATCAACAATGACAGTCTCGCTTCCAAAGAGATGGGTGCAAGAGCAGGGTCTCAAACAGGGAGATCCTCTCGAGGTAAACGTACTTCGTGACGGATCCTTGTCTTTGAATAGTGTCATTGGTGAAAGGGACGAGCAGGTTCGCAAGATAGTGAATGTCGACAAGGATGAAGTGGGGCAGCACCTCATGAGGAAACTCATTGCCGCTTACCTTGCGGGTTACGACATCATCGAGGTTCGATCGACAGCAAGGCTGGATTACGAACTAAAGAGGGAGATCAAGGAATTCTCAAGACTGGTCATTGGACCAGAGGTAATTGAAGAGACCAGTAACTCCATTGTCCTTCTCGATCTATCCGACCCGGCAGAGCTTCCTCAACGCAAGTGCGTCAGGAGGATGCACCTGCTAGTCAATTCTATGCACAGGGATGCTATCACGGCATTTGAAGAGAATGATGATAGCCTTGCAAGGGATGTCATAGACCGAGACCTGGATGTTGATAGGCTTTACCTTATGGTGGTGAAACAGTACAACCTCATCCTCAAGGACCGCAGGATAAGCGAGAAGATCGGCGTGGATGTCTTCGAGGGGATGAACCTTATGCTGGCTGCAAGGCTCATCGAGAGAATAGGGGACCACGCTGAGAAGATTGCCCGCACTTCGCTGATGCCCCATGATGAGGGGGACGACAAAATGCGGAAGAACCTGAGAGGACTCAGCGAGAGGGCGGTCAAAATACTGGATAATGCTGTGGAATCTCTTTTCAAGAGGGATATCGATGAGGCGAACCTGGTCATAGATGAGGGGAGCAAGCTGGTTGAGGACTGCGAGCTGCTGAAGCCTGGGGGGGACATCAAGGGATGCACGAGCCTCAATGAGAACACTATATTGGACAGCATTCTCAGAACTGCCATGTACTCAATCGATATCGCGGAGACCGCCATCAACCTCACGATAAACAAGGACTAGGACCAGATCCTCAACATCAAAACAAGATCAGATCTGATCCGATTGCATTGAAAATCATTGAAAAAAAGGGGAAATATGGAAGTTGTTTGGGTCCTGTCCTAGGCTTTGAAGCTGTTCCACTTCTCTTCGAGTCCAGGATCCTGTATCGTATCCATGATGTAGTTGGCGAATTCTGAACCGGTGGCTCCATTCGAACGACCAGTGAGGATCATCTTTCTCTCGAGCTGACAACATATATCCAGTGCCATCTCAAGCTTATTCGCCTCCTCCTGGTAGCCAACGTGACTGAGCAGAAGCGCTCCGCCCTTGATGACCGAGGAGGGGTCAGCGTACTGTGCCCTTCCTTCGTCCACCATCCTGGGTGCGGATCCGTGAATCGCCTCGAACATGGCGTATTGCTTCCCAATATTGGCCGCTCCCGCAGTCCCAACGCCTCCCTGGATCTGGGCCGCTTCGTCGGTGATGATATCGCCATATAGGTTTGGAAGGACCATTACCTGGAACTGACGACGGCGGTTCTCGTCGATGAGCTTGGCGGTCATGATATCGATGAACCAATCATCCCACTCAATGTCCGGATAGTCTTTGGCCACCTCTTCGGCCACCTCCAGGAATAAGCCATCGGTAGCCTTTACCACATTTGCCTTGGTCACGACGGTCACCTTGGAGTACCCGTTCTGTTTGGCGTACTCGAAGGCTAGCCTGATAATCCGCTCGGATCCTTGCCGGGTGGTAACGCAGAAATCGAAGGCGATGTCGCTGGAGAGATCTATCCCCTCGCTCCCAAGCATGTAGCTGCCCTCGGTGTTCTCCCTGAAGAAGATCCAGTCAAGACCCTGTTCTGGGACCCTTACCGGTCGTACATTCGCGAATAGATCGAGCACTTTCCTCATGGCAACATTCGCGCTCTCGATGTTGGGCCAAGGATCGCCCTTCTTGGGTGTAGTGGTCGGTCCCTTCAGGATCACATCACACTTTTTCAGCTCCTCGACCACCTCGTCCGGGATGGCCTTCATGACCCGAACACGATCCTCGATTGTCATCCCCTCTATGGTGCGAATCTCTACCTTCCCTTTCTCGATGTCCTCCTTGAGGAGAAACTCCAGCACCCTCTGGGCATGAGCGCATATGTATGGGCCGATTCCGTCACCGCCCACGATTCCTATCACGATCTTGTCAAGGTTCTTGAAATCCTTCCAACCCTTGTCGGCCTTCATCTGGTCAACTCTCTCGAGCTGCCTCTCGATGATCCTACCGAAATGTTCCTTTCCTTTCTCAACCAATCTATGATCAACCATGATATCTTCCTCCTTAAAGTGAGCCTTCCTTCTTCAGGTATTCTGCCAGTCCACCGGCGTTCAGAATGCGGACCATAACCTCTGGAAGCGGGGTGGAGGGGATCTTCTTGTCCTTTGTCACGTTTTTCACCCAGCCTCCTACAAGATCGATCTTGAGCTCGTCGCCCTCTTCGATATCGGAGGTATCACATTCTACGACGGGGAGTCCAACATTAATGGCATTCCTGAAGAAGATTCGGGCGAAGGATTTGGCCAAAACGGCGCCCACCCCGGCGGCCTGAATGACCAGGGGAGCCTGCTCCCGGCTGGAGCCACCTCCGAAGTTCTCGCCGGCCACGATGAAGTCACCCTTCTCCACCTCATTGTAGAAGTCGGGGCGAATGTCCTCCATTACATGATGGGCCAGCTCGTTCATGTCAAGTGTCTTGAACTTGTACTTTCCAGAGATGATGTAGTCGGTGTTGATGTTGTCACCGAACCTGTGTACCTTTCCATAAAGGTTCTTCACGCCACCACCTCCCGTGGATCGGCCAGCTTTCCCTTGATCGCGGAGTATGCGGCCGTCGCGGGACTTGCCAGGTATATCTCTGAGGTCTTATTCCCCATCCTGCCCTTGAAGTTCCTGTTGGCAGTGGAGATTACCACCTCATCATCGGAAGGAATGCCGTTGCAGGTTCCGACACAGGGACCGCATGAAGCGGATGTGATGCACGCGCCCGCCTTTACGAGGATATCCATCACGCCAGTCTCCATGGCGTTCAGCATTACCTCCCTGGATGAGGGCGATACCACGAACCTCACGCCTTTGGCAATCTTCTCGCCCTTCAGTATGTTTGCCGCTACCGTAAGATCCTCAAGGCGACCGTTGGTGCATGTCCCTATGAACACCTGGTTGATGTCCATGCCCACCAATTCATCGATCTCCGCCACGTTATCGACATCGTGGGGCTTCGCGATCATCGGTGGCAGATCGGAAAGGTCCTTCTCGATTATCCTTTCGTAAGTGGCGTCCTCCGTGGGATCCACCCCTTTATAAGGTCTCTTGGCCCTGGGGCGAACGTAGGCCTCGACCTTCTCATCGTATCGCATTATGCCTACCTTCGCTCCCGTTTCGACTGCCATATTGGATATCGTCATCCTTCCCTCCACGGAGAGTGAGTCAATCGCCTCGCCGTGGATCTCCAAGGCCTTGTAAGTGGCCCCTCTGTGGGTGATCATGCCCACCATATGAAGGGCCACGTCCTTCGAGAAGACGCCCTTGGGAAGCGATCCGTTGTAAACTAGCTTAATCGTCTGAGGGACCTTGAACCATGTCTGCCCGGTTATCAACGCGGCAGCCAGATCTGTAGATCCCACTCCAGTCGAGAAGCAGTTGATCGCACCATAGGTGCAGGTGTGACTATCCGCTCCGATCACCACATCCCCGGGTAGGGCATGACCCTGCTCCGGAACCAGCTGATGACACACTCCATCACCAATATCGTACAGCGTTCCCCCGTAACTTCCAACGAAGTCACGCATCTTGGCGTGGAGGTTCGATACGCCCTCCAGTGGCGAGGGGACATTGTGGTCTATAACCGCACAGTAGCGGTCTGGATCGTTGAATCCCTTCCCCTCCATCTTGTCGAAAGCGACAATAGTAAGAGGGGTAGTTCCATCCTGACTCATCATGAAGTCCACCGGAGATATCACTATCTGGCCAGCAGAGACTTCTTCCTTAACGTGATTGGAGAGAATCTCCTCCGAAATTGTACCCATATGATCAACCACCTACATTCTCCTCAAGGGCCTCGAACATTCCCTCCTTCCAGTCCTGATAAATGTAAAAGAGCTCATTCTCGGAAAGCGCCCTCTTCAGGGAGACGGAGGTCTTTCTAACGATCTCAAGTATGGCGGTCGAGGCTTCATCGTTAATATCTATTCCCCTATCGGCTAGCACCTGCTTGATGGTGGATCTGCCGGAATGCTTGCCTATGATTATCTTGCGATCCATACCCACCTCTTCTGGTGAGTAAGGCTCGTAGTTACTGAGGAACTTGAGCACGCCGTCCGTGTGTATACCCGCCTCATGAGCGAAGCAGTTGCTGCCCACAATTGGCTTCCATCCAGGGATTTCCCGATTGGATGCTCGAGCCACATACTCGGCGATCTCACGGAAGCGCTTGGTATCGATACCAGTATCCACGTTCAGGAGGTGCTTGGCCGCCATTACCACCTCCTCAAGCGGAGAATTTCCAGTGCGCTCTCCAATGCCCAGCACAGTGGTGCTGATGAATGTTGCACCACCCCTCACGCCGGCGATGGCGTTCGCAGTCGCCATCCCAAAATCATTGTGTGTGTGCATCTCAACAGGAATCTTGACGTAATCCACCAGTACCTTGATGGTCTCGAAGGTACGCCTGGGTTCCAGTATCCCCAGGGTATCGCAGTACCTGAGTCTGTCGGCACCAGCTCCCTTTGCGGTCTGGGCGAACTTGATCAGGAACTCCTTGTCCGCGCGACTGGAGTCCTCGGCGTTTGCCGAGACATACAGCCCATGATCCTTGGCGTACTCGATACCTTCAACCAGGCGCTCAAGTACCCACTCACGACTCTTACGCAGCTTGTGCTCGATGTGTATGTCCGATGATGACATGGATATCGCTACCGCATCAACATCGCAGTCGATGCTGTGAGAGATATCCTCGATCGAAGCGCGATTCCAGCCAAGTATGGAGGAGTCCAGACCAAGGCTGGCGATGCGCTTGATGGACTTCTTCTCATCACCTCCCATGGCCGGAATGCCCACCTCAAGTTGCTGGACGCCGAGCTCATCGAGGAGCTTGGCAATACGGATCTTCTCGAGGTTGGCAAAGACTATTCCCGCTGCCTGCTCACCATCACGGAGCGTTGTATCGCATATGTTCAGCGGGAACTTGCTGAGCTTTTCATGAACACTCTCTTCACTCTGCATTTTCAATCCCTTTCCTCTCACCTGACCTTCTACTATTATTGCGTGATTCTGATGATCGCGTTCAGAAGACCCTTGGTGGGGTCGATTCTCCCCCCTAAAGAGTCAATATATCTGGACTTTGCGATTTAAACTAGACATATGGCGAGGCTCGTCGCCTCCCTTGAGACAGATAGAACTCAGGGAAGGTCTACACTATCAATATAAGATGAAATGAAACCTCGTAATAGAATAATTCAATTCGTACAAAAGCATTTCGGAATATCGATTCTGAGTACCATCTTGCATGATCGGCCAGGTAGTGCCAGGATTTCGTCAATTAAGGCATGACACCCAGATTGTCCTTGTCGAATTCACTGAATAAAAGGCCATCAGGGATGGAAGGAGCTATTCCACCTTGAACCGAAGAAGGGCAGCATAGCCGCCTATGGACTCCAGTTCTCTGCCTGCATCGTGATGCTCGCTGACCACGACAACCCTTCCCCCTGAAGCCTCGGCCGACCGCATCAACTCATCGAGGTCCCTGTGCCTGACTAAGCTGTCCATTATGAGCAGTGTGTCCACAGCCCCCATTTTCACCGCCTTCTCTACCTCTTTGGTGCCGTAGGCCACCAAACCATCCTTAGATATCTCGGAAAGGACCTGCTCTACAAGCTGAACCTCCATTGCAACACGGGAATCTTCGAGGATGTCACCGCCGATCCCCTTCTTCATCAGCTCGTTGATTCCGGCCATGCCCGCCTGGCCGGTGTGGAAGACCCTTGCTCTTCCGAAGATCTCTGGAGAGCGCTCTTTACCGCGTGCGATTAGGGTCTCCTTAGCGAAACCTGGCCCCAGTATGATGACCGGCACACCCTCCCCAGAGATTTGGACCACCTTGCCCACGATCTCGTCGTAATAGTCGCCCTCCCCCTTGCTCTCGTACATCTTGCCAGAGGAGGGTGCGAAGATATGTGCCAATTCCTGAATCCCGAACTGCCTGAGAACAGCGATGGCCGCCTCGTCATACTCCAGAGAGACGAACACGATCTTGGGACGCTTGGCATCCTCCACCGCCCTCTTTACGCGCTTTAACTGGGCCTCGGTCCATCTCTCCTTGATGATGGAGATGACCTCACCTTCCTGCATGTTAAAGGTATGATATGAGCCCAGGTCCTGGGGGCCTTCCTCTATAACTCCGAGGATTCTAAGACGATCTTCGAACTCGTGGAACTCCACCTTCTCGACCCTCAGTCCCAGACGCATCCGTCTCTTCTCTCCTCTCTCTGAGCGGATCTTGTCGGCCTTTCCTTCCTCTCGGCGGTAAGTGACCGCGAAGACCATATCACCCACACTGATGATATTGAACAGGTGCCAGAGATCATCGAGAGAGTCTACCTGCACCTTTATCTCCCCCGTCTTCCGGTCCTGGTGGAGAACCCTCATTGTCTGACAGCAACATCTTGCCCAACATAAATGCTTTTACCTTTGGCTAGCTGGTCGCCAACTGTGAAGAGCCATTCAATCTAGATACGCACAACGCTCATTGTCCCTTCTCGGACAATTGAGGAACATGTTGTTCTCCATCGTCAAAAAAAGTTAAGTACCTCTTACCTTTACCTCAACTTTCTGATGGCACAGTGCTTCCTGATCCTAGAGGATGGAACGATTATGGAGGGTACTGGCTTTGGTTTTGAGGAGACGACTTACGGAGAGGTCGTCTTCACCACCGGCATGACCGGCTATCAGGAGAGTCTCACCGACCCATCCTATAGGGGCCAGATCCTTATCATGTCATATCCACTTATTGGTAATTATGGAGTGAATAGGTACGATTACGAATCTCCCAAGGTGCAGGTACAAGGGTATGTTGTGAGAGAGAACTGTCCAATCCCAAGTGAAATGTACTCTGGAGATACGATCCATAATTTCCTTCTTGAAAATCGAAAGCCAGGGATATCTGAGGTTGACACTCGATCACTTATCATCGGCATAAGAGAGCATGGGACTTTGAGGGGGGCGATCTCCTTCGAGGATGATGTGGAATCCGTGCTCGAAGAGGTGAGAAGGGTTCCCTATCCCTCAGAAAGGAACCTGGTAGGTGAGGTATCCACCAAGGAGATAATAAGGTACGAAAAAGAGGGGGCCGACACCATTGCCCTGATAGACTGTGGTGTGAAGGCGAATATCATCAGGGAATTGAGAAAGAGATTCTCGGTCATCCAATTACCCTATGATACACCTCCCGGTTTCTTCAGGAATGAGGAGATACACGGCATCGTGGTCTCCAATGGTCCTGGGGATCCCTCTCACCCAGATCTAAAGGATACAGTAGTTAGGACCATGAGGGCTTTGAAAGAGGATTATCCTATGATGGGCATCTGCATGGGCAACCAGCTGATGGCACTAGCTTTCGGAGGAGAGACGTATAAGATGAAGTTCGGGCACCGTGGGGCAAATCAACCCGTCAAGCTCAATGGACGGGTGTTCATTACCTCGCAGAACCACGGATACGCTGTAAAGGCGGAATCCCTTGATGAATCGGAAATCGCTGCTAATCAGTTCAATGTCAACGACAACACCGTGGAGGGAATGAAACACAAGGAACTGCCCATCTTCACCTCGCAGTATCATCCTGAGGTCTCTCCTGGTCCAGGTGACACCGCATTTCTCTTCGATGATTTCGTGAGATTGGTGGAGGGACATCAATGAGCAAGAAGGAGTACAACAAGCTCATGGTGATCGGCTCAGGCCCAATAGTGATCGGTCAGGCGGCAGAGTTCGATTTCTCCGGATCCCAGGCATGCCAATCTCTCAGAGAAGAAGGATATCAGACGGTCCTAGTGAACTCGAACCCTGCAACGATACAGACAGACCTCGAGATGGCCGATGTCGTCTACATCGAACCTCTTCAGCTCTCCTCGGTAAAGGAGATAATCAAGAAGGAGAAAGTTGACGGGATACTCTCTGGAATGGGCGGCCAAACCGCTCTTAATATCTGCTCTGAGCTGGCGGAGGACGGTACCCTTGATGAGTTAGGGGTAAGCCTTCTTGGCACGCAGCCAGAGGCAATCGCGCTCTCCGAGGACCGCGAGCTGTTCAGGAAGAAGATGCTTGAGATTGGTGAGCCCATCCCCCAGAGTCTGACCTGCAACACCGTTGAGGAGGCGATAAGGGCTGTGGAAGAGTTGGGAGGATATCCTGTCCTGATCAGGCCCGCCTATACCTTGGGAGGAACGGGAGGAGGGGTGGCTTTCGACGAGGAAGAGCTGATCCCGATTGCTGGAAGGGGGTTGATCTATTCCCGTATCCACCAGGTGCTCATCGAGGAAAGTGTACTTGGTTGGAAGGAGTACGAATACGAGGTCATGCGGGATGCGAATGACAACTGCATAATCATCTGCAGCATGGAAAACCTCGATGCCATGGGAATTCACACCGGTGAGAGTATTGTCATCGCCCCAGCGCAAACACTCAACGACAAGGATCACCAGCGGCTCAGGACGGCGGCCATCAAGATCATCAGGGCCCTCAAGATCGAAGGAGGATGTAATATCCAATTCGCTTTCAATCCAGAGACCAAAGATTACAGGGTCATCGAGGTGAATCCCAGGGTCTCTAGATCATCAGCTCTGGCATCAAAGGCGACTGGATATCCTATCGCTCGGGTAGCTGCGAAGATTGCGGTAGGCAAGACGCTCGATGAGATCCCCAACAGGATAACCGGGATAACATACGCGGCGTTCGAGCCCACAATAGATTACGTGGTTCTGAAGTTGCCCAGATGGCCCTTCGATAAGTTCAGGACGGTGGATAGAAAGATAACCACCCAGATGAAGAGCACTGGGGAGGTAATGGCCATTGGGCGAACCATAGAGGAGGGTATTCTCAAGGCCGTACGGTCACTGGAGATCGACAGGTTAGGGCTGGAAGCTGAGAACTGGAGCGATGAGGATATCGAAGAAGAGCTCGTGAACGCGACAGATCTCCGCCTTTTCGTCATGGCTGAGGCGCTCAGGAGAGGCATGTCTATCGAGGAGATCGCCGCTAAGACCAAATGGGATCCTTTCTTCATCGTCAAGATCCAGAACATCATTCGCATGGAGGAACAGCTGAAGGAGTCGAATGAACTTGATTTCAACTTGCTGAGGAAAGCGAAGCGCATGGGCTTCTCTGATGAGCTGATCGGATCCTTTACCGGCATGAAAGATATGAAGGTCAGAGACCTCCGCAACGATATGGGAATCTGGCCAACATTCAAGATGGTGGATACCTGTGCCGCCGAGTTCAAGGCTGAGACCCCCTACTTCTACTCCACATACGAGACCACCTGTGAGTGTAAATCATCGGAAAACAGGAAGGTGGTGATCGTAGGAGGAGGCCCGATCCGGATAGGACAGGGCATTGAGTTCGACTACTGCTGCGTTCACGGAGTCATGGCACTCCAGGAGGAGACAGTGGATGCCGTCATCATCAACAACAACCCCGAGACGGTGAGCACTGATTACGACATATCCGACCGGCTGTACTTCGAACCTCTTACCCTGGAGGATGTCCTGAACGTGATAGAGAAGGAGGATGCCGATGGGGTGATCCTTCAATTCGGAGGCCAGACCGCGGTCAACCTGGCTATTGACCTGGAGGAAGCGCTGAAAGGTACCAGGACCAGGGTCCTAGGCACTGCTCCATCGGACATGGATGTGGCCGAAGATAGGAAGCTATTCTCCGCCATGATGAAGAAACTGGACATCAAGCAACCAGATGCAGGAACTGGACACTCATTCGAAGAGGTGAAGGACATCGCCGCCCGCATTGGATATCCGGTTCTTGTCCGCCCTTCCTACGTGCTGGGGGGCAGAGCGATGGAGATCGTGTACAACGAGAAAGAGCTGGAGACGTATGTGGCCTCCGCGGTCAAGGTCTCAAGACAGCATCCCATCCTGGTTGACAAGTACCTGTCGCATGCGATTGAAATCGACGTGGATGTCGTGGCTGATGGGGAGGACGTGTTCATCGGAGGCATTCTGGAGCACATAGAGGAGGCGGGCGTTCATTCTGGAGACGCTACCATGATATTGCCTCCTCAAACAGTTCCGAAGAGCATCATCAAGAGGATAGAGGAGATCACCATCCAAGTAGCAAGGGCTCTTAGGATCAAGGGGCTGATGAACCTCCAGCTGGCCGTGAAGGAAGGGGATGTCTACATGCTGGAGGCGAATCCCAGGGCTAGCAGGACCATTCCCATCATTTCAAAGGCCATAGGTATTCCGCTGGCTAAAGTGGCCACCAAGGTAATGCTGGGCCGCACCCTCAAAGAAATGGGGTTGGTTGGGACGGTTCACTGTAACCATGTGACGGTCAAAGCGTCGGTTTTCCCTTTCCTCAAGCTGCCTGGTGTAGACAGCATCCTAGGACCTGAGATGAAGAGTACTGGAGAGGTCATGGGCATCGATACCGACTACGACGCTGCGGTCTACAAGGCCATGATCTCTGCAGGCAACAAGCTGCCCAAGGAGGGGAGCGTATACATAACCGTCTCGGACAGTGATAAGGAGACAATCCTGCCCGTGGCCAAGGATCTTTTCGATATGGGATTCAAGATCTACGCTACTAAGGGAACCTCGACCTACCTGAGGGAGAACGGCCTTCAAACCACGACCGTCTACAGGATTAGTGAGAATGTTCCACCTGACGCTTTGGGTCTGATGAGGCGGGGAGACATTCACCTGATCATAAACACTCCCACCGAGTCATCTGGTGCAAGGAGAGACGGCTACATGATGAGGCGTCTGGCGGTGGAGCTTGAGATACCGTTCATAACCACCATCCCGGGAGCAAGGGCGACCGTGGGAGCGATAAAGAGGGCCAGGAAAGGGGACATCAGCGTCAATGACCTTGCCCATTACCACTGCCGTTCTGATTCCTCTCGGTCCTAGCCGTGAGGAGTATTCCCACCAGTATCATCATTCCTCCGACAAGCACGTAGACAGATGGTATCTCGTCCAGAAGCATTGCGGCCAGTAGAATCGCTCCCACTGGCTCTCCTAAGTAGGATACGGAGATCACCGAGGCGCTGAGATACCTCAGGGAGAAGTTGAAGAGCAAGTGGCCCATTATGGTCGAGATAACCGCCAGTCCTAGGAATATCAGCAGTTCCCTGGCGGGCATTGGCCACATCACTTGACCGGTGATAAAGGCCGCTCCCAGCAGGACGAGGGCACAGGAAGAGAACACCACGAACACATAAGTTATGATGGAAATCCTCTGCCTCAGCACCCTCCCCAGCAGGAGATAGGCTGAGAAGAAAACCCCGCTGATCAGAGCCAGGATGTCACCATCTATATTTCCTCCTCCGATATCCCCCAGGGTTATTATGACCAGACCGCTCATACCAGCCAGTATGCCGATTCCAACGGCCTTCTTGGTATCCTTGAGGACAAGGATGGAGATTATCCCAACGATAACGGGGTGACATGTGGCCAGAAGGATAGCACTAGCCACGGTGGTCATCTTGACGGCAGATATGTATGCGAAGAAGTGTGCAGCAAGTATCGCACCTATCAGCAGGAGTATGGCCATGTCCCGCCGTGACATCGTACGGATCTCATTCTTGGATGTCAAAGTTGCTAATGGAAGGAGTATTATCGAGACCAGGAGCATCCTGTAGGCCGCTATGACCAGGGGGGGAGATTCACTCCACCGTATGAAGATGGAGGCGAAAGACACACCCACAATCGCCACAGCGATACCCACGTAGGGGATTGAGGGTGGAATCTCGTTCCGGTCTTTGGGCATCAGATCCCTTTCAGTGGATAAGGATGCTCTTGACACCCCTGCATCCTTTTATCATCGGAAGCATTTCAGGCGGTACGGGGCTCTCGGTGATGACGTACAATCTGGGCTCCTCGCTCATCTCCGGATCATCGACCATGGCCTGCCGGATGCTTATGCCAGCATCTGCCATTACTCCCGCTACATCAGCGAGGATTCCGGGAGTCTGGGCATCATCCGGGATGATCTCTATGGAGCTCCCGCCAAGAAGGGAGGCCACCTCCGAGAACAGTGGAGTCGAACGTAGGTTCGAGAACAGATCGAGCAACCGAGGATCGGACTCGATGGTCTCCAGGGCGGCCTTGACTACCCTGCGGTCCACGTCCGCAGCCCTACCCAGGGCAGTGTCACTGAGCTCTATCTCTCCACACCAGGCTCTTCCATCGTGAACCCTAAGACCATGTTTTAGAAGGAGCCTTGCCACTTTCTCCTGGGATGGAAAGCGCTCGAAGTGCTCCATACGCTTATTCATGCACCACCTATCAGTCTCATTGGATAAATGATTTCCCGAATATGTTCAACAGAGTTCAATAGAATACCTTTGTGAATGATTATATCAAGCTTGAAACTTTCAAGAATGCTGGAAAGTAATCCTGAAACACTAAGGAATGGGAGCCAAGGTTATCGTGAACAGGTCGAGTGTAAGCATTGAAATCCATTTCGTTCACATTAACAGAAAAGCGTTATATACGTGCTAGATATTGTCTAGCATACATAGAGGTGATCGTGTGCTCGGAAAAAGCGTGCGAATGGAACGCATAATGGACCGGAACTCCGGTAATGCAGTAATCGTGCCCCTGGACCACGGGATATCAATGGGGCCTATAGAAGGCATAATCGACATCAAGAGCACGATCGACGCCATCTCCCTAGGTGGCGCTACAGCGGTCGTGGAGCACAAGGGCATTGTCCCCTATGGTCACCGCACTTTTGGAAAGGACATCGGACTCATCGTCCACCTGTCGGCGAGCACATCGCTTGCGCCCGATCCCAACGCCAAGGTGATAGTCACCACTGTGGAGGAAGCTATCAAGATGGGAGCAGACGCCGTGTCCATCCACGTCAACATTGGCTCGGACACCGACGTCCAGATGCTGGCCGACATGGGTAAAATCTCCAGGAAGTGCAACGAATGGGGCATGCCTCTCCTGGTGATGATCTATCCGCGTGGACCGAACATCAAGAACCCCTTCGATGTCGACGTGGTAAAGCACTGTGCCCGTGTTGCCGCGGAGCTCGGTGCAGACCTGGTGAAGACCAACTACACGGGCGATCCTGACACTTTCAAAGAGGTGGTCAAGGGTGCTCTCGCACCGGTGGTCATAGCTGGTGGTCCCAAGATCGATTCTGATGAGAAGCTCCTACAGATGGTCAAGGACTCGATAGAGGTAGGGGGAAGAGGCGTGTCCATAGGAAGAAATATATTCCAGCATAGGAACATAACAGGAATAACCAAGGCCGTCTCCAGCGTCGTGATCAGCGGGGCGGAGGTGGACGAGGCCATTAAGTTCATCAAGTGATAAGATGAAAAAAGCTGGAATGGGGAAGCTGCTCCTGGTGAGGGCTGATATCCCCGAGACCTATGAGGAAAGGAAGAGAATAGTCTCTTCCGCCCTGGAGAGCGGATTCGTTGACATCCTCATCAGAGAGGGTGATGAAGAACTGACTAGGTTGGGGAGGTATGACGCCTTCGTAGTGAGCGGTCAAGATATCCTCCTGGATGGAGAGAAGATCGGTCAGATAGTCGGGATCTCATCATCCGAAGACCTGGACAAGGCCTCTTCTTTGAAGGGAAAGGTGAAGAATATCGTGGTGAAGGCCAATGACTGGAAGGTGATACCGCTTGAGAATCTGATAGCGGATTTCCAGAACTCGAACACCAAGTTGCTGGCGGTCGCCACCTCTCCTCAGGAGGCGAGGCTATTCTCCGAGACCCTCGAGGTAGGGGTCGATGGGATAGTCATCGAATGCAAACCTGGCGAACTCAAAGATTTTCTCCCCGAGACCATAGAAGGAGGAACGGTCGACCTGCAACCGGCAAAGGTGACGCGGATCAAACCCCTGACAATGGGAGACAGGGTCTGCGTGGACTCCTGCTCCTTGCTGAGAATCGGGGAGGGGATGTTGGTGGGATCGCAATCCTCCTGTCTTTTTCTCATTGCTTCAGAAAGTGTGGAGAGCGAGTACGTCGCGGCAAGGCCGTTCAGGGTGAACGCCGGAGCGGTGCACGCCTACATCCTTACCCCCGGGGGAAAGACCAGATACTTGAGTGAGATAGGAAGCGGAGACGAGGTCCTTGCCGTCGACCCTGAAGGAAGGTCAAGATCGGTTGTTGTGGGTCGATCAAAGGTGGAGATGAGGCCTCTGCTGCTCATCGAGGCAGAGGTGAAAGGACGCAGTTACTCCACCATTGTGCAGAACGCGGAGACCATCAGGCTCTCCACCTCAGAAGGCGCGGTATCCATATCAGACCTTCAGGTGGGCCAAGAGGTCCTGGTGAGGCTGGAGGAGGGGGGCCGACATTTCGGCACCGCCATCCAGGAGACCATTAGGGAGAAATGATCTGCGCTTCTATCGTCGAGGCGGACATCGAGGCCGCCATCAGAGCCGCAAGAGAGGCCGAAAGGCGGCTAGCAGATCTGGTCGAGATCAGATTCGACCTGATGGACAGCATCTCCGAAGATCTATCACCATTTGAGGAGCTGGGAGTGCCCACCATTGCCACTTTGAGAACTGAGGAGGAGGGCGGGCGTTTCACTGGAACCCTGGAGCAAAGATTGGCCTTCTTCGAGAGAGCGGTGGAGCACTTCGACCTTATCGACCTGGAAATTGATTCTCAAATGCACTCCAATCTCAGAGGACGGGGTGCTAGGATTATCTGTTCCACCCACCGTTTCGATCCCGGAGCTTCGGTCAAGGAGATTCTGGACCTGTTGGAGATGGAAGACTGTGATCTGGTGAAGGGAGCTTTCATGGTGGATTCCATATCGGACCTGCATGCCATATTGGTGGCATCCAGAGTCCTGATGGAAAGGAGTAAGGATTTCATCCTTATCGGAATGGGTGAGTTGGGAGCGATCACCAGGATAAGGACCTGCGAACTGGGATGCTCCTTTACTTACGCATCCCTTGAATTGGGTAAGGAGGCGGCTCCGGGTCAACTGGATCTCAAGACCCTTCGGGAGCTGTCACGAGGAATGATAACTGGAATAACTGGCTATCCGCTCTCTCACTCCCTTTCGCCCGAACTGCATCAAGCTGCCTTCGAGCACCTGGGGATAAGTGGAAGTTACCTGAGATTTCCAGCTGATTCAGGTGAGCTGGATAAGCTGCTGGAAATAATGAGGGAGTTGAGGATAAGGGGAATCAATGTGACCATACCCCACAAAGAGGCCATCATCCCACTTCTGGACGAAGTTGATGACACGGCAAGGAGGGCCGGTGCCGTCAACACAGTCGTGAATCAGGATGGACGGCTGGTAGGCCTAAACACGGATATCGATGGAGTGGCTGGCACCTTTTCTGGCGCTGGGATATCACCCGAGGGAAAAAGGGCTCTCGTTCTGGGGGCTGGAGGCGTAGCCAAAGCCTGCTGCGCCTTCCTGGCTGAAGGCGAGGCCTCGTTGTCGGTCGTGAACAGGTCCAAGGAGAGAGCTGAAAAACTGGCAGAGCAGTTCCCGGGAACAGATGTTCTCTCGGAGGAGGAGGCGTTGAGAGCGGAATTTGACATCGTGATCAACTGCACACCCCTGGGAATGAAGGGATTCCCTGACGAGCTGCCCATTGATCCAGGAATTTTCCATGAGGGTCAGTTCGTGATGGACACCATTTACAATCCACCCAAAACTAAGTTCCTGGTGGAGGCAGAGAGAAAGGGTGCCCTCACCAGATCAGGAATCGAAATGTTAATCTATCAGGCACTCTCTGCTTTTGAAGTCTGGACTGGATTGTCACCTCCCTACGAGGTCATGGCTAGAGCAATAAGGGAAGAATTGGAATGAAGGGCGAGGCTATCTGTCACGGAGCGGCCACCATAGTCAACGCCATAGCTCTTGGCAAAGGGGCCGCCTTTGGAATCGATCTGCACACGAGTGCGGAGGTAGAGCTCATACCAGATGGAGAGATAGAGATCGTAATGGAGGAGAACGAGAATCCCTCGCTTGCGATAAGATGCTTCGAGAATGTTCTCTCTCTGTTCGCACCTAATGAGTATTTGGGAGCCGTAATCAGAACTAGGTCTAACATCCCAATCTCCAGAGGTTTGAAGAGCAGCAGTGCCGCGGCCAACGCCATCGTCCTGGCCACGCTTAATGCCCTGGAGATTGAGCTTGATCCGTTGGAAGCGGTGAAGATAGGGACCAAGAGCGCCGTGGAGGCTGGTGTGTCGGTTACAGGTGCCTTCGATGACGCGACCGCCTCTCTTCTTGGAGGCGTTGTTGTAACCGACAATGACCGTGAGATTATTCTCAAGAGGGACATTTTACCTGATGACATCAAGGTCCTCCTTCACGTCCCGGACTTCAAGATCAGGAAGCGAAATCTACCCCTGGATCGGATAAAATCAATGGCTCCAATAGCCAAGACGGCGCTGGATCTCGCCATGGAAGGTGATTACTTCTGGGCAATGACCCTGAACGGAATATGCTTCTCGGCCGCTTTGGGCCTTGACCAGGAACTTGCTATGGAGGCAATGCACAAAGGGGCTCTCGCAGCTGGCGTCTCGGGAACAGGCCCAGCAACAGCCATATTGGTGAAAGAGGATGTAGTTGATGAGCTGCTCGCAGACCTCGATTCCTGGGATTTGAGGGTGGTGGAACTATATCAGGGGGATCCTGCTTGAGACTGAGGGTGATGCCAGGAGATGTTGAAGGGGCTATTCCAGCCTCGCCTTCCAAGAGCTATTCCCACCGGGTCATGATCCTAGCGATGATGGCACACGGGACCTCGGTTCTGAAAAGGGTGCTCCTCAGTGACGACACTCTTTCCACTCTTAACGCGGTGAGACAGTTCGGGGCCAAGGTCCTGGTGAAGGGAGATACCTGCCGGATCAAGGGGGGTCACATGGAATGCCCAGATGACCCTGTGGACGCGGGCAACTCGGGAACCACTATACGGCTGCTCACAGGCGTGGCGTCACTCCTGCCCTGCACCACAGTGCTCACTGGAGACAGCAGCATCCGGAGAAGGCCCATGGGCCCTCTTATCGATGCGCTACAGGAGATGGGGGTGACCTGCATCCCGACTCAGGCTGAAGGTAGGGCCCCCCTGATGGTCAGGGGACCCAACTACGGGAGGCGGGCTCACATCAGAGGAGACGTCAGCTCCCAGTTCATATCCTCTCTTCTGATATGCTCCCCACTTAAGGATGTGGACACCGAGATAGTGCTCACTTCTCCTTTGATCTCGTCCCCATACGTGGACATCACCGTGGAGCTGATGGAGCAGTTCGGAGGTGAAGTTGAGATCACCGAAGAGGGTTTCAAAGTGTCGGGTGGTCAAATATACATGCCAGCGACTTTAGAGGTTCCCGGGGATTTCTCCTCAGCGGCCTTTCCCCTGGTCACCGCAGCGCTGCGGGGAAGGGTAACGGTCACCGGATTGACCGAGAAGACCAAGCAGGGAGACAAGGCCATCCTGGACATCCTGGAGAGCTTTGGCGCCATAGTGAAGCGAAGGGAGAGGGAGATCGAGGTCTGCCCCTCAGACCTGCATGGTCAGGAAGTTGACCTTTCGAGCTGTCCGGATCTGTTCCCCGTTGTTGCGGTTCTCGCAGCTTGTTCAACAGGAAGGTCAGTACTTTGCAACGCAAGCCATCTTCGTCACAAGGAAAGTGACAGAATCCGTACAACTGTTGATATGCTTAGGAAGATGGGAGCAAAGGTTGAAGAGCGAGAAGATGGTTGCATCGTGGAAGGTCCTAACAGGCTTAGGGGGGCCATCATCGACCCTCACGGTGACCACAGAATATTGATGGCTGCCTCGGTAGCGGCCCTGGTTGCCGAGGGAGAGACCATCATCGGAGATGGCGACTGCTATGCTGTCTCCTACCCCAGCTTCGTTCAGGACATGGTCACGCTCGGGGCGAGGATCGAGGTGATGGAATGAACACCATCGGAACCGCATTCAGGATAACCCTTTTCGGGAGCAGTCACGGGCCAGCAGTGGGCTGCACGGTAGACGGATGTCCACCAGGGATCCAGATCCAGAGGGAGGACATGGAGAGCGACCTCTCACTGCGAAGGCCAGAGCCTGGTATAGGCACGGCGAGAAGGGAGGAGGATACCATTAGCATCATTTCTGGGGTGGTCGACTCTGTGAGCACTGGCACACCCATCACCATTACAATCGCCAATCGAGACGTGGACAGCTCGAAGTATATCAAATTCAAGAGGATTCCCAGACCAGGTCACGCTGATTTCCCAGCGATCATGAGGTACGGGGAAGCGCACGACATCAGGGGCGGTGGACAATTCTCGGGAAGGATGACAGCCCCTCTGGTGGTGGCAGGGACCGTTGCCAAGGCTCTCCTATCGACTTTAGCGATCGAAGTGGCAGCTTATACCCAATCTATAGGGAAAGTGGTGGACGATGATGCCCACGACTTTCAGCATGTCCTGGAAGAGAGTCGACGGAACTCGATAAGAGCTGCTTCGGCAGAGATGGCCGAATTGATGAGGGATGAGATCCTCTCCGCCGCGGAGGACGACGACAGCGTGGGTGGCTCCATCCAGTGTCAATGCGATGGCCTGCCCGTGGGAGTGGGCGAGCCCTTCTTCGACACATTGGAGGGAGAGATATCGAAGATGCTGTTCTCCATTCCGGGCGTGAGGGGAGTGGAGTTCGGATCTGGCTTCCGGGCGACAATAATGAGGGGTTCGGAGCACAACGACCCATACGCGGTCCTCGAGGGGCAGGTAATCACGGTGACCAACCATCATGGAGGGGTACTGGGTGGACTGTCCACCGGAATGCCGCTCATGATCAGGGTGGCTTTCAAGCCCACTGCCTCAATAGCCAAGGAGCAAAACAGCGTTGACCTGACTACCATGAGGGAAACCAGTCTTAGGATTGAGGGAAGGCATGATCCATGCATTGTTCCAAGAGCCGTGGTGGTTGTCGAGGCTGTCGTGGCCATTGTACTCGCTGACCTATGCTTGAGGGGTGGTTTCATTGGATGAGCTATCCTTGCTCAGGGAAAGGATAGCATCTGCCGATCGCAAGATCATGGAGATCATGGCCAGGAGGGAGGAGATAGCCCGTGCGATCGGTCATTACAAACTCTCAAATAATATTCCCATTAGGAACCTGGAGGTCGAGGAGAAGGTTGTGGAGAGATACCTAGACCTTGCCAGAGGGCTAGGGATAGGAGAGAGAACCGCGGTGGATCTTGCCCGGGTGACCATCAAAGATGCCGTTGAGGTTCAGAGCCAGATCATGAAACCTTCAGAGTCCAAAAGCATCCTGGTGGTAGGCGGTGCCGGAAAGATGGGCACCTGGCTGAGCAGTTATTTCCATTCAAGAGGACACGAGGTCATGGTCCTCGACCCAGATGGAAAGACCGATTTCGATAGGGCACCCTCGCTCCAGGAGGGCATCGATAAATCCGATGTGATAGTGGTGGCTACCCCAATGTCAAAGATGGCGGAGGTCCTGCTGGAGATCTTTGAGCTTCAGCCCCAAGGGGTGATCTTCGACATAGCCTCCATCAAATCACCTATTATTCCTTTGCTAAGGGAATCAGCATCCCAGGGAATCAAGGTGTGTAGCGTTCACCCTATGTTCGGTCCCGATGCGGTTTCGCTCTATGACCGGAATGTGCTCGTATGCGATTGCGGCTCACGTGAGGCCGTCATTGTGGGAAAGGAACTATTCGAGGGGACGGGAGCCCTGATGCTGGAGGTCGAGGTTGAAAGGCACGACGAGTTGATGTCGTTCGTTCTCGGGTTGAGTCACGCGGTGAGCCTGGCCTTCTTCAAGGCACTGGCCGGATCTGGTTTCGATCACCAGACTCTGGAAAGGGCTGCGTCTACCACATTCAGGAAGCAGATGGATACCTCCAGGGACGTGGCGTTCGAGAACCCTGAGCTCTATTTCGACATACAGAATCGGAATCCCCATGCAAGCAGGGCGCTTGAACTCCTTGGTGATGCCGTGGACAGGATAATGGAATCAGCGGTTGATGGAGACAGGGAATCATTCATCAAGATCATGGAAGATGGAAGGGTATACTTCGGAGGGATTGAGTGAGTAATGTGCAAGTTGCAGTTCTAGGTGCGACCGGAATGATCGGTCAGAGATTCATACAGCTCCTGGAAGGGCACCCGTTCTTCGAGATCAACGGGCTCTATGCCTCAGAGAGATCGGATGGAAAGAGGGTCTCCCAGGTGCTCAAGGTAAAGGACTACGAGTTCGATCAAGAAACACTGAACACGGAGATCAAGCAGATAGATATCAAGAAGATCGCTGGATCCTGCCGGATCGCCTTCTCCGGACTTCCAGCGGAAATCGCCAAGGACATTGAGCATGACCTCGCCGAAGAGGGCGTAGCGGTCTTCTCCAACGCATCCTCCCACCGCATGAGGGATGATGTGCCCCTGCTGATACCTGAGGTCAACCCTGACCATCTTGAGGTGGTACGCTACCAGGGGACATACGACAACGGAGGTTTCATTGTCACCAACGCGAACTGCTCCACCACGGGCATCGCACTTCCGCTAAAGGCATTGCACGATGCCTTCGGCCTGAGGTTGGTTTGCGTCTCAACTTACCAGGCCCTATCGGGTGCGGGATATCCAGGAGTTCCATCGCTAGACATTATCGGGAATGTCCTACCGTACATCAAGAGCGAGGAAGAGAAGATGGAGATGGAGATCCTTAAGATGCTGGGCACTCTTGAGGATGAAAAAGTGCGATTCGCCGAATTCGACATGCTGGCCAACTGTGCCAGGGTCCCGGTCATAGATGGCCACCTGGAATCGCTGACCATGACCTTCGAGAAAGATCCAGAGGTAGCGGAGGTCGCCTCCGCGCTTTCCGAGTTCAGGGCGGAGCCCCAGCACCTTGAGCTGCCTACTGCTCCCATAGACCCCATCATAGTCCGTGACGAGCCGGATCGCCCGCAGCCGGTCCTTGACGCTTTCGCGGGGGAACCCAAGAGAGCGAGAGGAATGGCGGTAACCGTGGGACGATTGCGTAAGAAAGATATGTATTTCAAGGCATTCGCACTTTCTCACAACACCCTTAGAGGCGGAGCAGGAGGTTCGATCCTCAATGCGGAGCTCGCCGTTGAGAAGGGTTACCTGAGGTGATTGATTGAAGACCTACCAGGAGATCAACGAGAGGATCGAAAGGGGGGAAGCCGTGGTCATGACCGCTGAGGAGGTCATCGACCTGGTCGAGTCCCGGGGCGCCAAGGAGGCAGCGAAGGAAGTCGATGTTGTTACCACCGGAACCTTTGGCGCTATGTGTTCATCGGGCGCGTTCCTCAACTTCGGCCACTCTGAACCTCCGATCAAGATGCAGAAGGTCTGGTTGAACGGTGTGCCTGCCTACACAGGCGTGGCGGCCGTTGACGCCTACATTGGGGCTACGGAGCTCAAGGAAGAGGACAACATGCATTACGGCGGGGCTCACGTGATCGAGGATCTGATCTCCGGCGAGGTCTTGAGCTTGAAGGCCACCTCCTATGGCACCGATTGCTACCCGAGGAGAGAGATCGAGACCTCGATCACTTTGGACATGATGAACCAGGCCTACCTGTTCAATCCCAGGAACGCTTACCAGAACTATGCGGTGGCAACGAACTCCACCGACCGCATCCTCTTCACATACATGGGAAAGCTACTTCCCAACTACGGCAACGCGACATTCAGCAGCGCCGGGCAATTGTCTCCTCTGATGAACGATCCCAAATGCCGCACGATAGGGATAGGAACCAGGATATTCTTGGGAGGTGGTGTTGGCTACGTGAGCTGGGAGGGTACCCAGTTCTCAACCACCGCACCTGTGAAGAACGGTGTGCCAACCAGACCATCGAGGTCGATCGCGGTCATAGGTGATCTCAAGAAGATGAGCACCGAGTACATCAGGGCGCTGACGCTCCACGGATACGGCATATCACTAGCGGTGGGTCTTGGGGTTCCCATTCCAATACTTGACGAGGAGATGATGGAATCGGTGGCCATCAGAGACGAGGACATATTCGCTCCAGTCTTCGATTACTCCGTCCAGTCTAGGAGCAGGAAGGTTCTGACGGAGGTTTCATACGCCGAACTAAGGAGCGGTCACATCGAGCTTTTCGGCAAGGATGTGAAGACCTCCTCACTATCCAGCTACTACAAGGCAAGGCAGATTGCGAACGAGTTGAAGAAGAGTATCGAGAAGGGGACATTCTTGCTCTCGGAACCCGTGCAGGCCCTGCCCTCGGAGAAGAGTTCAAAGCCTCTTGAGATCCGGTCCAAAGAGGGGGTGAAGATATGACCAAGCGCAAGTTCCTGATGAGCTTCACCCCTTCCATAGTGAACGAGCCCATCACCTTCAGGATGGTGAAGGACTTCGATCTGATGCTTAACATCCTGAGGGCGGGAGTGGACGAACGCGGCGGCAAGCTGGTTATAGAGATCGAGGGCAAGCCCTCCCAGATAAAGAAGGGAGTAGGCTATCTCGAGTCATCTGGCGTTGAGGTGAAGGAACTCAACGAGTACGTGAGCAAGGATGAGGATAGGTGCACGAGCTGTGGGGCATGCATCTCCATTTGTCCGGCCGAGGCATTCGAGATGTTGAAGGAGACTTACAAGGTAGAGTTCCACAAGGATCGCTGCATCGCCTGCGGCCTTTGCATCGATGTCTGCTCCCCCAACGCTATGAAGCTCGAGATCTGGTGAGATGCTGGAGAGGACGCACTTCGAGATCGGCGAGACTGCCGTTACCATCCTGGCTGAAAAAGAGTATCTTCCTTTGGCACAGCAGAGTATTTTCGATACCAGAGAGATCATTCTGCGCAAGATACGTCGCGACCCTCTGTTCGGGAATACACTCGAACCCTACGAATCCAATGAAGACGAACACCCCCTTATACGAAGGATGGGCGACGCATCCGCGAAGGCAGGAGTGGGGCCCATGGCTACAGTTGCCGGAGCCGTGGCACAAGAGGCTGTCGAAGCCATGTTCCGCGCTGGGGCAAAGACGGCAGTTGTGGATAATGGTGGGGACATCGCCATGGTGCTGGGACAGGAATTGATGGTCGGCATCTACAGTGGTGATCGCTTCACAAACCTCGGTTTCAAATGCGTTCCCAGAGATTGTCCCTATGGGATATGCAGCTCATCAAGGACTTTGGGGCCCTCCATATCTTTCGGAAAGGCGGATCTCGCTACCGTGATGAGCAAGAATGTGCTTCTCGCAGATGCATGTGCCACTGCCCTTGGTAACTGGGTGGAAGAGTGTTCAGATGAGGCGCTAAGAAAGGCTTTGGATAGGGTCTGCACCATCAGCGGTGTGGAGGGGGCCCTCATCATTGCTGGTGAGCATTTGGCCATGAAAGGATCCCTTCCCCAGTTGGTCAGAGTGGAAAGCGGGGAGCACCTGATTACCAGAAAGGTGCTCAACGTGGATGAGTAATAGTCACTGAGCTCACCTCGTTTGATGTTTGAGATTGACATTTCCGCTTGGCTCGAGGAAGGGTCATTCAAGAAGTTCAATGTGGAAATTCCAAGTATACCCATCGAGATGATGGCCGATAATCACCTTTCCGCACATACACTGATCTTATGGACTTATTTCAAGAATATGATATATTAAAGGAAATTTCTTATTTCAATTTCGAATCAACCCGTGATCGACATGTTCAAGTGTTCATTTTATGCAAGCGAGCTAGACATTGCATCAATTATAAGGAATACGAGGAGGAGATACCAGTGGATCTCGTACAGATAGGTCCACCCCTGATAGCATTAGCATGGCTCGACAGTAATCGACTCGATTGATTTCGAACGAATTGCCCGATCGATTCGACCGAACGACCTAGATCAGATACTGCCAAGAATAAATGTGAGAGCCATATGAATTTCCCAGCGATATGCCTGGGATCTACAGAATGTTCAGAAGAGCAGGACTCACCAGATGTTCTGTCCATACATATATAAATATATATTAGCTGTTTGGGAGCACATCCACAGGTGAGCAGATGACCATAAGAATGGCCGTGCCGAACAAGGGAAGGCTCAGCGACCGATCCATCGAGATCCTCAAGAGAGCTGGGCTGGACATCCAAAACGGTGGCGAGAGGAAGCTTTACGCACCCGTGAAGAACATGGACTTCGAGATCATGTTCCTCAGGGCTCAGGATATCGTTCGCTTCGTCCATACCGGCGCGGTTGACCTTGGCATCACCGGAAAAGATCTGGTGATGGAATCCGGCCTAGACATGGAGATCATCCAGACCCTCAACTATGGATATTGCAGGCTGTCCGTCGCCTCCCCGGAAGGATCTGGTATAGATTCTGTTGATGACGTGCCTAGCGGGACTGTGGTAGCGACCTCGTTCCCTAAGATGACGAACGAATTCTTCGAATCCAAAGGGAAGAAGGTGAAGATCACAGCGGTCTCTGGAGCGGCCGAGGTCACCCCGAGAATCGGGGTGGCGGACATCATTGTCGATCTCGTCAGTAGTGGTTCCACTCTCAAGGGTAATAGGCTCAAAGAAATCGGCACCATTCTGGAATCATGGGCAGTCGTGGTCGCAAACAAGGAGAGCCTGAAGGCCAAGGAAGAGGAGATAAGGGAACTCACAGAGGCCATCAAGAGCGTGACGGACGCCGAGGGGAAGAAATACCTGATGGCTGACGTGCCAAAAGAGGCTCTCGAGGAGATCAAATCCTTCCTTCCAGGCATAGCTGGACCGACGGTAATGAATATCATGGGTAGAGATGACTGCGTGGCCATCCATGTGGTCGTGGACAAGGACAAGGTCTACGAATCCGTCACCAGGCTCAAGAAGCTGGGGGCCTCGGGCATCCTTATAATGCCCATTGACCGCATGGTCCCCTAGGGGGTGAGAAGGTTGCCCGAGAGATGGATGAGGTCGACCCTCAAGGATATTAAGCAGTACTACAACCCCAAGTACCAGAATGTGGTCAGAATGGATACCAGCGTGAATGTGCTGGGGCCGAATCCTGTGGCCGCCAAGGTGCTTGAGGAAAGCCTCAATATGGACATCAACCAGTACCCGAAACCATACTCAGATGACCTTCGGAAGGAGCTGGCCCAGTTCTATGACGTCAGACCGGATATGGTGATAGTTGGAAACGGTTCAGATGAGGTGCTTGATGTCATCTTCAAATCATTCCTGGAGTGGGGAGAAGGGGTGGTGACTCCATATCCTTCGTACGCCCTGCATTCCTGGTTCGTCAAGGTGAACGGTGGACGGGTCGAGGAGGTAGACCTTTCACCGAATTTCCAGCTGATCACCGATGATATACTTACCGCCTCTGGGAAAGTGGCCATCCTATGCACCCCGAATAACCCTACGGCCAACACCTTCCGCCGAAAGGATGTTGAGCGAGTCGTCACCGAGTTTGACGGCCCCGTGGTGGTGGACGAAGCCTATGGGGAATTCGCCCGCGAGTCATTCATCCCATTGGTCAGTAAGTACGACAACCTAATCGTGACCAGGACCTTCTCAAAGGCGTATGGAATGGCAGGGATGAGGGTCGGATACCTGATCGCCAGCGAGGAACTTACAGACATCATGAACAGGGTGAAGATCCCCTACTCGCTCAACAGGGTCAGCGAGAGAATGGCCATCGCAGCGCTCAGGGAACGAGAGTATGTTGACCGCATCGTAGGGACTGTCAACGAGCAGAGGCCCAAACTGGCCTCATCCCTTACTATGATGGGTTTCGAAGTCTTCCCTTCGGAGACCAACTTCATGCTGGCTCGATCTCCGATCTCATCCAGCAAGCTCACGAGCGATTTAGCCGAAAGGGGAGTGCTGATAAGGGACTTCGGGTCAAAACGAATGCTGGAAGACTGCATTAGAACAACCATTGGAACTCAGGAGCTGAACGAATTACTTGTCGAGAAGATAGAGGAGGTACTTTCCCGATGCCAGTGAACATCACCATCGCCGATTACGGCGTGGGTAACCTCCACTCCATCCGAAAGGCGTTGGAGCTATGCGGTTCCAACCCCAGGGTAGAAAGGGATATGGACGCTATATTGAACGCGGAGTGCATCGTGTTTCCGGGGGTGGGCGCCTTTTCCAAGACGATGGAGAAACTGATCCCGTACCGGGACCAGATAGTAGATATGCTGAGCAATGGCACCCCCTGTCTGGGCATTTGCATCGGAGCTCAGATACTGTTCGAGGGAAGCGAAGAGGGTGACTCACCTGGACTGGGTTACTTCAAGGGCGAGGTCATACGCCTGGATGCGGAGAAGGTACCGCACATGGGCTGGAACCATGTGAGCTCGCAGGATCCTTTGTTCGATTCGATAGATTCAAGGTACTTCTACTTCGCTCACTCGTTCCACGGCAACCCTGATGAGGATGTCGTTGTTGGTAGCACCGATTACTACGTTGAATTTCCGTCAGCCTTCAGAAAAAGAAATGTCGTTGGAACCCAATTCCATCCAGAGAAGAGCAGTACCTCGGGGCTGAGGTTCCTGAGCAACTTCGTGGAGTTTGCGGGGGGTTGTCTGTGAGAATACTTCCTGCCGTCGATATGCTGAACGGCAAGGTCGTGCAGCTCGTCGGCGGTGTTCCGGGAACGGAGAAGATAGTCCTGCCAGATCCAGTGGAGATGGCCCTCAAATGGGAGTCAATGGGAGCCCCTGGACTCCATGTGGTAGATCTGGATGGAGCTCTTGGAAAGGGAAACAACATCGAATCCATTAAGGATATCATCGAGAATGTTACCATCCCTGTCCAGGTTGGCGGAGGAATACGCAGCGACCGGCTGGTCGATGACCTGTTGGAGGTTGGTGCCCGCGCGATCGTGGTGGGAACCAAGGCAATAAAGGACCCTATTTGGCTGGCCAGGAACTCCGACGAACACCCCGGAAGGATAATACTCGCCTTGGATGTGAAGAGGGGAATGATCCAGGTCCGGGGATGGCAGGAGGACTCGGGCATCACTCTGGAGGAGATGTTCCAGAGGATCGAGGATCTCCCGTTGTCGGGGGTACTGCACACCAATGTGGATGTCGAGGGAAGGGCAGAAGGGATAGCCTCCCAGGAGACTGCGGATTTCATCCGAAGGTGTCCCTTCCAAGTGATCGCCTCTGGCGGCATCTCCAGCATGGAGGATCTGTCGACTTTGGAGGAAATGGGCGCAGAGGCCGTGGTAATCGGGATAGCCCTCTACACGGGAAAGCTGGACCCAGAACAACTGTGGGGTGAAAGACCATGAGGAAGTCTGAGATGAGCAGAAGGACCCGGGAGACCAACATTGATATCTCCCTCGTCCTGGACGGCAAGGGAGAAACGGATATCGAGTGTGAGGACCAGTTCCTCAGACACATGCTAGAGACGCTGGCCAAATACGCGTCCTTTGACCTGAGCGTCAGCGCGGTTGGGGACAACGATCACCACTTGATCGAGGACGTGGCCATCGTCCTGGGAAAGACTCTCAGGGATGCTATGGGTGACACGCCCATCCAGAGGATCTCACACGCCATGGTTCCCATGGATGACGCCCTGGTCACAGTGGCAGTGGACCTTATCGATCGCCCCTACGTTGACGTGGAGTGTCCCGATGCTTTGTATATCCACTTCTTCAGGAGCTTCGCGATGTCCTCGAGCATCACTATTCACACCATCCACGAGAGGGGTTTCGACGAACATCACGTCGTGGAGGCCACATTCAAGGCTCTAGGCTTGGCCCTTAAAGAAGCCCTGGCTCCAAGGGATGAGTTACTCAGCACTAAGGATGCCCCAGAAGTCAGGAGAAATTAATATGCTAACCAAAAGGATAATCCCTTGCCTGGATGTGAAGGATGGCAAGGTGGTCAAGGGGATCAAGTTCAAGAACCTCAAGGGAGTGGGCGATCCTGCTGAAAGGGCTGTTGAGTACGAGAAACAGGGAGCGGACGAGATCGTTTTCCTGGACATCTCTGCCTCCCTGGAGAAGAGGGGGACCATGCTCAAGGTCGTCGAGAGGACCGCTGAGAAGCTTTTCGTACCCCTTGCTGTGGGAGGCGGTATCCGAAGTAAAGAGGATATGAGGGATGCTTTGAACGCGGGAGCCGACAAGGTTTCCATAAACTCATTCGCGGTCGCGGAGCCAGAGGTCATTCCCCTCTGCGCTGAGGACTTCGGCAGCCAGTGTGTGGTAATCGCCATAGATGGCAAGAGAGAGGGAGACTCCTGGAAGGTTTGGACACATGGAGGCACCCGACGCACTGAAATAGATGCCGTTGAATGGGCCGGCCGTGTGGAAGACCTGGGAGCAGGGGAGATCCTGCTGACATCAATGGATGCCGACGGAACCCAGAACGGATACGACATCGATCTCACGGCGGCGGTCGCGGACGAGGTCAACATACCCGTCATCGCCTCCGGTGGCTGCGGGAGCATCGAACACATCTACGAGGTGTTCGCCAGGACCCGGGCGGACGCCGCCCTGGCGGCTTCTATATTCCACTACGACACCCACACTGTAGGTGAGGTCAAGGAGTATCTCAAGGATAGAGGGGTGAGGGTTAGGCCATGACCATGCTGGAATTCGATGAGAAGGGTCTCATACCAGTTATCGTCCAGGATATGCACACCAACGAGGTCCTTATGCATGCATACACCAACCAGGAGGCTTTTGACCTCATGCTGGAGACCGGGAAGACTCACTTCTGGTCGCGCTCAAGAGAGGAGCTGTGGATGAAGGGTGAGACCTCTGGTAATGTCCAGGATATAGCCTCCATTCAGACGGACTGCGACCAGGATACCCTTCTGGTGAGGGTCGATCAAACGGGACACGCGTGTCACACCGGACGCCATTCCTGTTTCGCCGAGATCCTATATGGGGATATCAAGGACACCGCTGCAATAGTCCCTGAGTTGATGAGGGTCATAAAGGACAGGAAGGAGAATCCAGTCGAGGGCAGCTACACATGCAAGCTGTTCAAGGACGAGGATAAGATGCTGAAGAAGGTCATAGAGGAGGCAGGTGAGCTGGCCATCGCCGCCAAGGGTGATAATCCAGAGGAGATAGCCTGGGAGACCGCTGACCTCATATACCACCTGCTTGTGCTTCTTGAGGGCAAGGACGTTCCCCTGGAGAAAGTATTCGAGAAGTTATCGGAGAGAAGAAAATGAGAATCGACCTTCATACACACACCCTGCTCAGCGATGGAGACCTGCTTCCAATAGAACTGGCCAGGAGGGCTGATGTAAAGGGCATTAAGGGAATAGCGTTCACCGACCATGTCTCACTCTCGACCATCGACAGGGTGATCGAGGAGACGGCCAAGGACTGCCAACTGGCTGAATCATGGGATATAGAGACCGTTCTTGGAGTGGAGATAACCCATGTCCCGGCGAACAGGATCGATGACCTGGTTTCCAGAGCCCGAAGATTGGGGGCGGAACTTGTGGTGGTCCACGGGGAATCATTGGCAGAGCCCACTGAACCAGGGACCAACCTGATGGCTGTGAAGAACCCCGAGGTCGATATCCTTGCACATCCTGGTCTCATCACAATTGAGGAAGCACAGCTTGCCAAGGACAACAGTATTACCCTTGAGATCTCCTCCAGGAGAGGACACTGCCTGACCAATGGGCATGTTGCGCTTCGGGCGCTCGAGGTAGGAGCCGGAATGGTCGTGAATACCGACGCCCATAGCTACTCCGACCTCATAACCCAGGAGAGGGCAGAGCTAGTAGCCAAAGGTGCAGGACTATCCGAGAATGAAGTGAAGCGGGCGGTCATAGACAATCCACAAGAGATACTGCGGAGGATCCGGGGCCGATGAAGATAATGAAGTTCGGTGGGTCATCCTTGAAGGACGCCGAGGCCATGCTCAGGGTCGGCGAGATCGTCACCTCGGATCCAGAGCCAAAGGTAGTGGTGGTAAGCGCTGTCCAATCAGTGACGGACATGCTCATCAACTTCGTCTCGGAGATGCGTTCGGAGCAGGATATCCAGGAATTCCTTCGACAATTGAAGGATAAGCACGTCTCCCTTCTCCGTGATATTTCCACCAGCATGGGGACCAAACAGGAGACCATCTCCCTGTTGATGGAGAAGCTGGTCAAGCTGGAGAGGGTCCTCTACGGGATCTGCTACTTAGAGGAGCTCACCCCCAGGACCATGGACTTGGTCCAGAGCTTCGGGGAGAGGCTCTCCGTGATACTTGTTTCCGCGATGCTCCAGGACATGGGTGTTAACGCGGTTCCTATCATGGCAGATGAAATAGGAATCATTTCAGACGGCCACTATGGCTCCGCTAGTGCGAACCTGACGGCCACCCGGGAAAATGTGGGTAGAAAGATCAGGGCAATGATAGAGAAGAATGAGGTTCCTGTGGTCACCGGTTTCTTCGGAGTGACCGAGGACGGGCACGTCACGGTGTTCGGGAGAAACGGGACTGACTATAGCGCCAGCGTAATCGGGTACGCCATCGAGGCGGACGATGTGGAGATCTGGAAGGATGTTGACGGCTTCATGAGCGTTGACCCAAGGGTTATACCAGAGGCCGTTCCGATAGCGGAGCTGTCCTATGAGGAGGCCGCCGAGTTATCATATTTCGGAGCGAGGGTCCTTCACCCTCGTACTGTAGAACCTGCGAGAGAGGCGGGAATTAAGATCAGGCTGATGAACGTGTTCGCACCAGGAGGCGGAGGTACAGTCATCCATGGCAGAGCAGAGTACATCCCGAACACCATAAAGAGCATCTCGTGCATGGAGGACATGGTAATCATCAAGGCGTACGGCGTGGGAATAGGGGCGAGGTACGGGGTCATGGCCGAGCTATCCGGAGTCCTCCGCGACCTAAGGGTCAACATATACTCCGCCGCCACATCTCAGACCTGCGTTTCCCTTCTTATTGATAGCAATGATATTGAAAGAGTGAGAGGTTTCCTTTCAACACTGACCCGAGGAGTGCTTGATCGGTTCGAGATAATCGAGGATATGGCACTGGTGTGCGTGGTAGGAGAGGGTATTGGATACAGTCAAGGAGTGGCAGCCAGGGTATGCAATTCTGTGGCCGAGAAGGGTGTAAACATTAGCATGATCTCAGCCGGTGCATCCATGGTAGCCTACTGCTTTATCGTGAAGAAGAAAGATATTGATGAGGCGACTCTAGCAATCCATTCCGAATTCTTCGGTGATGATCATGAGTGAAAAGGTGACCGTGGCATTCCAGGGCGTTCCAGGCGCCTTCAGTGAGGATGCCGCCTACCGATACTTCGGCAATGGGGTCGAACCAGTCCCATGCGCTGAGTTCAACGAGGTCTTCAACCGGGTTGCCCGAGGCGAGGTCGATTTCGGAATTGTCCCGGTGGAGAACACCTTGGAAGGAAGCGTGAGTCAGGTGAATGCTCTGCTTCTTGACAATGACCTCACCGTGGTGGGAGAGGAGATCATCCAGGTTGTCCACTGCCTCATCGGACACCCGGGTACATCACAGGGGGATATCAGGAAAGTATACAGCCACCCGCAGGCGCTGGCCCAGTGTCGCAACTTCTTAGAGAAACATCCCAATTGGGAGAAGATACCAGCATATGATACCGCCGGGGCTGTTAAGCAGCTCAAGGAACGGGGAC
Source organism: Methanomassiliicoccales archaeon (assembly GCA_013415695.1). Taxonomy (NCBI): domain Archaea; kingdom Methanobacteriati; phylum Thermoplasmatota; class Thermoplasmata; order Methanomassiliicoccales; species Methanomassiliicoccales archaeon. Next base: position 55,051 of record JAAEEP010000004.1, read on the forward strand.
AGAAGGATGAAGTTGCGGTGGCTAGCAGCAGAGCTGCCTCCGCATATGATATGGAGGTTCTCAGGGAGGGGATCCAGGACAGCGATCGCAACTACACTAGATTCTTTGTTCTGGAGAAAAGGGCCTCGTTCCTGGAGGAAGGGGGCAAGACCTCGCTCATTTTCGCCACAAAAGATCTTCCTGGAGCCCTTCACCATTGCCTTGGTGCTTTCGCGGAGCGCGGCGTGAACATGACCAAACTGGAGTCCCGACCCCGGAGGGATCGTTTCTGGGAATACGTCTTCTTCGTTGACATCGATGGACATGCTGATGACGAGACGATCAGCAAGGCGCTGGCAGATCTGGTAAGAAGGGCTGCGTTCGTCAAGGTGCTCGGCTCCTACAAGGGTGCTGAACGCCCCTATGAGAAGTGATTCAGAGCCAATGATATGTTTCGTAATCCCCTGGCAAACTCCTCTGGAGGACAGGAGAAAGTTACCCTTATCTGGCCTTCAACTCCAAAGTATCTTCCAGGGCACACCGCGGTATCAAGATCCCTTAACAGGAACTCGCTGAACTCGATGTCATCGACCCCTTTCGGCAGGGGAAGGAGAAACATGAACCCCCCTTCGGGCATCATGAAGGTTACGCGCGTCTCAATCCTTGCCCAATCACTAAGGACTTCCAGATTCTCTTGGGCTATTGAAAGCATTCTGTCCCTGAACCACTGTCTCCTCTCCAAAGCCTGGATCGTGACGGCCAGTGAGTAGGCTGGCAGGTGAGATAAGATGGCCAGCCTGCACAGCTCAACTTCCCTAGCCACATCCTCCGGGCCTATGACCCAACCCACACGCAGGTCACCTAATCCATAGAGCTTGGTCATACCGTTGGTTACTATCGCATTCTCTCCAAGCTCGAATGCACCCCTGGGTGGCTGGGAGTAACACATTTCCCGGTAAATCTCATCACAGAGCACCATCGCTCCTTTATCCTCTGCGACGTTCAGGATGGCTTTCAATTCCTCATCATCGAGGGCAGCGCCGCTAGGATTGTGGAGGTTTGTAATCATCACCATTCTCGACCCGCTGGTGAGAACATCGTTAAGCTGATCCATGGTAGGCCGGTACTGGTTCTCCAGCGTCCGAGGCAGGTTTCGTATACGGCATACCTGCTGCGCTACTTTCAGCATCGGTTCGTATATGGGGTGCTCTGCCGCTATCATGTCATCCTCGTTCAGCTGGGTCATGAGCACCAGCGAATTGGCGTTTTGAGCACCGAAGGTGAGGGCTATCCTTTCGGTTCCCACACCGTAAAGGCGGGAGAGCAACTCTACTAGCTCCTCCTCTAATTCCACCAGGTCCGATCCTTCCTCGAATTCTGGGTGGAAATCATCATATGGTGCGGGAGCCCCGCTCACATCCAGGTTGGTACCCACCCCTCTCCACTTGTGGAACCATTCCTCGAGTCCAAGAGGTTCGAACCTCATCATCTCCTCCGGATGATGTCCCCCACCGTCCTGAAGTCGCCGCCCCAGTACATGAGCAGCCTCTCCCGGTCATAATCAGCGTCTACCCAAGCGTGAACAACTTCCCCAAAGAACCAGGTATGGTCCCCAATGTCCACGACATCGGTTTTTCTGCACTCGAAGTTGACAGGACACTCCAGGATTATGGGCGAGGTCACTTCTACCCCTTCTTGTATGGACAATCCGGATTCTAGGAACTTGTCTGTGTTCCTGCCCGAACTTACCCCGCAGAAAATCGCCTCCTCAACCAGGTCCTTCGTGGGTACATTGACCGTAAAGTCTGGTGAACAATGGAACAGTTCGTGGCTGTACCTTGAAGGCGAAATACCTACACCTATGATGGTGGGTCGGAACGAGAAGACATGCATAAGACCGAGGGTGATGACATTCTTGTCCTCTCCCCCAACGGCTGCTAGTACCACCGGAAATGAAGGGAACTTCTTGATGCCTTCAACTGGATTGACCTCGTTTTTCTGTCCCATGAAATCCCAATTCATGATAAATTGAACCATTCAAAATTCTTTCTGTTCTAACATCTGTAAGAAACGAATAATTTGCTATTTCGCTGAATTGCTACGAAATATGTTCTAGAGTAATGGACTTCGATGTTTTTCAGGTGTTCAATCGAGAAACGGACTCGATTTCGAATGGATACATTTATCTCACATGGACTGAGATTGACAGATGTTTGGTGGATCCAATGGGGGTCATTGAGGAGAGAGCAAAGAACCTTAAGCCAGGTGAGGAAATATTCATCTATAAAGGTGAGATCGAAGAACCCCTAATCGGCTGGAACAAAGCCATTATTGCCATCCCTCACGAGGGAAGCAAGGCTTCATACCGAAAGGGGAGGTTGCACATGCATGATATGGGGGATTACTACGCCGTACATGTGGACCGAATAGACCCAAAGGAAGATCCGGTTGGACATCTCAAGGACGATGCTCCGGAAACCCTGGCTATGGGTGTTGTTGGTTCTGTGACGGCATACCCACTTCTCCTTTACAGCACTAAGAAAAAGGAGAAGGCGAAGAAAAAGGAAAGTGCGAAAAGGACGAGCGATCAGTAATTGATAGTGCTCTCGATGACCTCTCCAAGTGACCAGTACTCGCCTCCCCAGTAGAGTATCGTGTCCTTCTTATCATACTTGGTTACGATATCCGCGTGCACTACTTCGGCCAGGAACCACTCGTGATCCCCGATCCTCATCTTTTCCTTCTTCTTACACTCGATGTTTATCAAGCATTCTCTTATCTTAGGGGACTTAGTCCTCTTCCCAGGAACAGGTGTAAGACCGGTCTCATCGAACTTCGCGATATCCTTACCTGACTTCTCGCCGCAGATCTTCACTGCTTCTATCAGCTCCTTGCCAGGGACGTTCAACGTGAAGTCCGGCGTCTCCATGATAAGCTTGTAGCTGTGCCTTCCGGTCTTGATCCCAATTCCAACTGTGAGCGGCAGGAAGGAGAACACGCCGAACATGCCAATGGAGATGATGTTAGGGCTCTCCTCCCCCACGGCCAGCAAGAATACCTGTGATGGCGGTAGCGACATTATCGCGTCGGACCACCCGATGTCCACCTTCTCATATCGATCTTCCATTCGAAACCCTGGGAATAAAGTGGAGCTCGGTCTAGAAAAATGCTTTCCCGAAACACCTGTTATTGCGGTGGACAATGATTGCGACAAACATTTAAGTGGCTCCCGGTCTACCAGGGCCGGTGAGAGGATGAACGTGAAGATAGGCATCATAGGTGGATCGGGTGTCTACGACCCGGAGGTTTTCGAGGTCAAGGAGGAGGTGACGATGTCCACGCCTTATGGAGAAACCTCGGACAAGATCATACTGGGAGAACTGGAGGGGGTTGGTGTGGCATTCATCCCCAGACATGGCAAGGGGCATAGGATCCCTCCCCATATGGTGAACTCGAGGGCAAACATATGGGCACTGAAGGAGCTGGGAGTTGATAGGGTCATATCACCTTGTGCCGTTGGTTCCGAGAATGAGGAATACAAACCAGGAGATCTGGTCATCGTAGACCAGTTCATCGATTTCACCAAGAAGAGGAATTACACCTTCTATGACGGCCCCAAGACGATTCACGTTGGAATGGCCGACCCATTCTGTCCCGAACTGAGGGAGATATTCATACGGGAGGCCGAATCCATGGGCTTGCAGTACCATTCAACTGGAACTTACATCTGTATTGAAGGGCCCAGATTCTCCACCAGGGCAGAGAGTATAATGTTCAAGAATTTCGCCGACATCATTGGTATGACCCTCGTACCGGAATGCCAGCTTGCAAGAGAGCTTGAGATGTGCTACGTGAGCCTCGCAATGATCACCGATTATGATACTTGGGCAGATCATCCCGTAGATACTGCCACGGTACTTTCCACTATGGCTGATAACCTGGATAAGATCCGAGAGATTTTAAAGAGAACCTTGCCCTCGATACCGGAGAAAAGGGCGAAATGCGAGTGCCCCCACACCTTGGACCTAGCTGGTGCCTGATTCACACCCCTATGAAATCGGCGTAGTCCTCCGCGTCCATCAGTTCGTCTAACTCATCCTCGTACTCTATCCTGATGATCGCGAACCAACCCTTGTCGTAGGGACTCTCATTGATGAACTGGGGGGAGTCTTCCAGCTCTGAGTTGACCTCGATGACCACTCCTGATACCGGCGTGTATACATCTGCCACCGTCTTCACACTCTCAATTGCGCCAATGGTTTCTCCCTTCTTGACCTTCCGTCCCACTTCAGGAACCTCGGCATAAAGAATATCGTTCATCTCCTTCTGGGCGTGGTCGGTGATGCCTACCTTTCCGATATCCCCTTCCACCTTGATCCACTCATGTTCTTCGCTGTAAAGAAGACCATCTCTGACCTCGCTCATAGTAATCCAGCTCCTTCAGGCATATCAATTAGGATTTCCTTAAACGTTGTGCAGACTCGGGTTCCTGCAGAAGATTTTTATATCTATCAGCTGGTCAAATGCCCCGATGAAACTCGTGATCCACGGAATTGTCCAAGGGGTCGGGTTCCGGCCGACCGTTTACAGGATCGCGAGATCTCTCAATCTCAAGGGATATGTCCAGAACAATGGATCCAACGTGGTTGTGGAGATCGATGGCGATGGGGAGGCATTCTTGAGGGAATTGAAAGAAAGCCTTCCCCCCCTGGCACGAATAGACCGGATAGAATGCCAGGAGAGCGATACCACGGCCCTTGATGGAATAGACGGGTTCATCATCGTTCCCAGCAAGGAAGGGCAGAAAGGCATCGGTATCCCTAACGACGTCGCCTTATGTGATTCATGCAGGAGGGAACTCTTCGATCCCTCCAATAGACGATACCTTTACCCATTCACAAATTGCACTGATTGCGGGGCTCGTTTCACGGTCATAGAGAATCTCCCCTACGACAGAGGCAAGACCTCGATGCAGGAATTCCCCATGTGCGAGACCTGTCGTGATGAATACTCTGATCCATCTAACAGGAGGTTCCATCACCAGACGATCTCCTGCCCCCAGTGCGGACCTGGATACCAGCTCCTGGACAGGAACGGCAATGAAATTGGAACAGACCCTATCGCAGAATTTGCCGCTCGCATCGATGGTGGTGAGATCGGCGTGGCAAAATCATGGGGCGGAATGCACATCTGCTGCTCGATGGAAACCATCCCTAGATTGAGGGAATGGTACGGGAGGAAACAGAAGCCATTTGCTATCATGGTCAGGAACCTTAAAGCCCTTGAGGCCTACGGTTCTCCAACTGAGCACGAGATCCATCTTTTGACCTCGCCCCATAGACCAGTCACCCTGATCGCCAAGAATCGATCCGAGGGAATGGAATGGACCTCCCCCGGACTGAACAACATAGGGGCGTTCCTTCCATACACCGCCATGCACGAGATCCTTTTTCACCATCTGGAGGCTGATGCTGTGGTAATGACCTCGGCAAACGTTCCCGGGGAGCCGATGTTGCTGGACGATCGGGAAGTGCTTTCACTAGGGGCCGATTCATACCTGCTCCACAACAGAAGAATTGTCAACCGCTGCGACGACTCAGTGGTGAGGTCTTTTGACGAGAACACGCATTTCATCCGAAGATCCAGGGGACACATACCGTCGAACATTGGGTCGCCATTCAAGGGCAGGGCCATTGGAATCGGAGCCCAGGAGAACCTGACAGCAGCCATAGCAATGGATGGAAGAATATACCCTACCCAGTATGTGGGCGATGGAGATTCCATCGGTGTGATAGAATTTCTGGAACAGGCGGTGAGGTATCAGACCAAATTGCTGGGTTTGGATTCGTTGGATGTGTTGGCCATGGATCTCCATCCCGGTTATTCCAACCGCAGAATGGGAAGGATCATGAGCGAGGAGTACGGAGCAGAGATCATCAAGGTCCAGCATCACTGGGCACATGCCGCGTCCCTCATGATCGACTCGGCCGAGAATGAGTTGATTGCCCTGACCTTGGATGGAACCGGTTACGGCGAGGACGGAAAGGCATGGGGGGGCGAGGTTCTCCAAACCACCTTCCAGGAATTTGAAAGGGTGGGGCATCTGGAGGAGATTCCGCTCATTGGAGGAGAGAAAGCGGTTCGGGACGTGGGTAGACTCGTCTTCGCGTTCAGTGAATTGAACGGAAGAAACTGCGACCTCTTCGAGGAGGAAGAGGCCGCTATCTTCAGGAAGATGATGACGAGCAGTCTCAGGACGAGCAGTTTTGGAAGGATCCTCGATACGCTATCGTGTTACCTGGGAGTCTGCAGATATCGCTCCTACGATGGCGAGCCGGCCATGAAGCTGGAAGCTCTTCTTGAGAACGGTAGGAAGATACACGATTTCGAGGTGGACGTCTCGAACGGGGTGGTAAGAACCGTTCCTATGTTCGATCAGCTATTCGAGATGGAAGGACGCAGGGAAGATTTAGCGATCAGCTTCGTTCACGACCTTCTCACGGGCCTGCTCGAGGTCGCCTTTGAAGCTGCGGAATCTTCAGAAACAAGGAACATTGGCCTGACTGGCGGAGTGGCATATAACGGAACGATCTCTGGTATCGTGAGGGACAAGGTACGGAAAGAGGGGATGAACTTCATCGGCCATGACAGAGTTCCCAATGGTGATGGGGGCATATCCATAGGCCAGGTGGCTATAGCTCTATCCAAAATTTAGAATTCTAACCGCCATTCTCCTTACATTTCATCAATGAGGTTGACTTTTTTCTGGATATTCGAAGAAAACATCAGAATTTGGATGGGATGTTGGCTAGAATTCTAACTTTTCCTGAAGAATAATGGCAAGTATTGAATATCAAGACATTCAATCTCGAAACCGGTTTAGATGCATAGGATCATCATACTGCTGGATGGGGCCACCGACGACAGAATACCCAGCTTGGGAAACTTGACTCCGTTGCAAGCCGCGGAGATGCCTTTCATCAACAGTATCACCACCGCGGGGAGGTTCGGCTGTACCGATGCCTGCGGATACACACATCTTTTCCTCCTAGAACTTCTAAGCAGGCGGAAGGAGGATGTCCCAAGAGGGTTGATCGAGACCCTTGGATTCAATCTAACTGTTCCTCCAGGACGCATTGGTTATAGGCTCAGCCCAGCTACCATCAAGAACGGCTGGATGGAATGGGGTTACATCATCTCGGAGGAGGAGGTCGAGGTTCTCAAGGCCTCTTTCGAAAGAAATCTTCCACTCATAGACCATCTGAAGCCCGAGATACGATACTACGGCGAGGGGAAGGGAGTCATGACCATTGAGAGTGATGATGTACTGGACCTTCCATCTCCACCGGTAAACGCCGAACTCGATTTGGATAGACTAGGGCCTCTCCGGGAACTGGTTGAAGCAGTGAGGGATGAGACCGGAGGATGGGTTATCCTGCCCTGGCAAGGGGGCAGAGGAGACATGGTGGAGAAATACAAGGATGTCAGGAAGAAGCTCAGCGGCATCTCCTTCCTTTCCAACAGTCCTTCGGCTCTTGGCGTGGGAGCATTTCTAGGAATGGATAAGATTTGGATCGATGACCTCGAAGAAAGGATCGAGAAGGCGTCCCATGTGGTCAACGAATCTGATGTCCTCCTTCACATAGAAGAGATCGATGACATGAGTCACAAGAGGGATCCACAGAAGAAGCTGGAGTTCCTAGAAGAGGTTGATATTTTGCTCAGGAGACACTTCCAAGGGAAGAGCGAAGTCAGGCTTTCACTCATAGTCGATCATGGTGCATCTTCACTTACCGGAGAACATGACGAGAATCCAGTTCCTTTCGCCGTTTCCGAGGACCTTTCTGGAGAATCTGCGGGAAGGAGTTTCCAGGAGACAAGTCAGGGATATGTTCCTTTACCAGAACTTCTAGATTTATTGATGGGCTGGTAAGACCTTATACTGCAGACATCGATGTGCGTATATCGCTTTAATTGAACCCAGCCGAACCAAGAATCACTGACCATTCTGATTCCATTGATGTGGGGGAATTCAAGAATCGCGATTCATCAATGCTGAAGACAACCTGATTGTTCAAGACAGTGCAATCATCGATAGATTAATATGGACTCTCGGGATGGGATTGTGAAATTGCCTTTGAACTTCAAGACGGCTTTCTATGGAGGTATTGGAATGAGCACCCTCGACGATATCATGATGTGTGGAGATCGGGTCAAAGCGGAAGAATTTGTAAAGAAGGTGATGGGCAAGAAGCCCGCCTTTGTTTGTGTCATCGGCAACACCGAGACCGCTAAGATACCGGGAATATCCGCAGCTGGTGCCAATCCAGAGATCACGGATTACACCCCTGCAGCAGACATGGAGCTCCTACACTACGGCAGGTGCAAGGTCATCGATGGGGTGCCAGTCACTCCAGATGGCATTCCTACTCCTGCTATCATTACCATGTCCGCTCTAGAGCTGGCGGACATGCCCATCTTCGTTGTAAACGGAGGATGCAGGATACTTCCATTTACACCTTACTTCGAGGTCGGAGGAAGACCCGGAGGAGATATCCGGACTGGTAAAGCCGTGGAGAATCCCAAGGAGGTGTTCGAGGAGTCCTTCCTTCTTGGCAAGAACCTGGCAAAGACCGTGGATTACCTCGTGGTGGGGGAGAGCACCCCTGGCGGGACGACCACCGCTCTGGGAGTACTTCTGGCCCTCGGATACGATGCAGAGGGGAAAGAGAGCAGCAGCTTCCCGCAGAACCCTCACGACCTCAAGATCAAAGTGGTACGGGAGGGATTGACCTCCGCGGAGGCGGATGGCGAGAGCATTGACGGTGTCATGGACGCAGTGGCGATAGTCGGTGACCCTATGATGCCAGCCGCGGCTGGCGTCGTGGCGGGAGCCGCGATGACCATTCCAGTCATCATGGCGGGGGGAACTCAGATGGCAGCCGTGCTCGCGGTGATAAATGGTATGGAACCTGAGGCGCTGAAGAATATCGCTCTTGGAACGACGCGCTGGATCGTCGAGGACAAGCAGTCAGACATGATCTCGCTGGTCGCTCAATCCGCAGAAGTCCCGGTTCTGGCCGTGAACCTTGACTTCTCTGAATCAAAGTATGACGGACTCAGGATATACGAGACCGGATTGGTCAAGGAGGGTGCCGGTGCTGGAGGGGTTTCTGTGGCAGCTATACTAAGCTCCAATGGATCCATCACCTCCAGGTCACTCCTGGAGAAGATAGATGAGAACTACGCTCATATTCTGGGTTTGGAGGATTGAGACCTCTTCTCAAGTATTCTCTCGGCCATCCTGAGTTCCTGGATCGAATTCACGTTAAGGGCGAAATCCATTTTCTGGGAGATGAAATATCCCTCCTCCAGGTACTCCCCTGAGAGCATGACGCCCCTGTCAACCACCGAGACCCCACACATGACAACAGGATTTCCGTTCACCTCCATCTCGAAGGTCACCTCCAGACCGATTGACAGAATGCAGTGAGATGGTATCGCAACTGCCAGGGACTGGAATCCAGCCCTCGGATACTCGGATACAACCTGATCCACCGAATTACTAGTGATCAGCGGAAGGTCGGCAGGACATACCACAACAGCACGGGATGAGGGGATCTTCATCGAGGCCCTGAGGTCCTTGACGTAGTCCTTTCCTGAAGTATGTATGGTGGTGTAACCGAGATGTTCCACATAATCTTTGGTTACGGGGGTGCTGTCACTGACCGAGACGAAGATATCTCGGACACCTTTCGCCTCATTGAGGGCATCGAGCACCCTTTCGATTATGGGCTTCTCCAGGACCTTGATCATAGGCTTCTCCATGCCAAGCTCCTTGATCCGGGTACCCTTTCCCCCCGCGGTGACGATGGCATCGACGGTCATAGAATCATCACCAGGAGAGTGATCGTCATAAGAACTACTGGTCTAGTTATCTCATTGGTTGCTCCGATCACGTCCCCGTTGACACATCCAAAACTGCGAAGAGCGATCCTCGCCATCACCAACCCGACCAGGACGGACACCAACGCGATCACAAAGGACAGTAGTGTGATCCAGATATACGGAGGAAGGGATATCAGAGTTGAATTCAGGAGATCGAAGGCCCCCTCTGACCCTGCCACCAGTAAGTACCAGGTGACTGCTGAAAGTGCCCAAGATAGCACAAATGAAGGGATTATGGCCCTCCTAGAAGTGTTGGAGACGAATGTGCTTCCAAGACCTGGCCTGGGCTTTCCCACTGAGGTGCAGACCAGCATGGCATTGCGTGAGAGTACCTCTGCTACAAAGGGTGCAATTATCAGGATTTGAGCTGGATGATGAGAGGGAAGTGAAGCCAGGGCGGCAATCGAAAGCAGTGTGAAGAAAAGGGCGAAGGCGACCCCGCCTGCCCCGATCGAGCTGTCCTTCATCGCTCCCAGCTTCTTCCCCTGATCGCCGTGGGCGATTAATCCATCTCCCAGGTCCATAAGGCCGTCGAAATGCAGAAACCTGTTTAGGGCCTGCAGAATGAAGACCACCAGGACAGCTGATAGGAATAGGGAGAATACCTCTGAAGAAACGAATAAGGCCAAAGAGGCGATAATACCGAAAAATGCCCCGATGATAGGCAGAAGCCAGAATCTTCTGGAGAGGTCCTCAAAATCTGTCATGCTGGAGTTCACCGGGACAACGGTGAAGAGCGAGAACAAGGCCTTCACTGCATTTCCTATGCCTATTTTCCTCCCTCCAGCAACCTTGTGTAGATATCTGACATAATTCCGCCGATCAGTGCGGCAACGACGTCGTCGAGGAAAGGCGGAAGCTCGGCCAGTATCCCTGGTTTCTTCCTATCATACCGTGTATATTCAAAGAGCCCCTTGGTACCGGATATGTACTGGGCCAGTGCCATGGCTATCATCTCATCCGCCAGCAGGTGAACCGGATCCTCAAGGTACTGAGCTCTTGGAAGGCCGTACAATCTCCCGGCCTCCCCCCTCTCATCCAGTGCGATGGCGCTGAGTATCAAAGCGTTGACGTTTATATCATCCCTCAACGCATTGATCCTTGACTCAAACATCTCCTTCAATTTCGCGATGTCCCAATCCGGGTTGGGATAGTAGAGAGCCTGGGCTGCATCCCACATATCCTCAAATGTCACTCCCCTCTCTTCCAACCTCATCACGTAATCTGTCGGCCTGGGACCGTCACCATTCTTCGTGAGACACTCTAAAACCGCTTTCTTGGTGGCTCTTGCCAGGGCTATACCAACATTCGTGGCGGTACCCGCGTACTTGAAAGTCGATCCTTCCGGGCAGGCCACCATCACCGCGTCACTTGTCGTTCCGGTAGCCCGGGCTCCAAGTTCCTGAATGGCCGAGGTCTTGGCCTCGGTGATGGGAATGAAGGCGTTTGCCATCCCGGAATCCTCCAAGGGGATGTTGACAATGGCAAGGATGTTGATGGTTCCCGCCTTGAAACTGTCCGACAGGGTGTACATGGGAAGCATCTCTCCGGCCACAACCGCATTGCTGAGGCCAGCGGTGGCTACCACGGCCGCCTCAGCACCGTCCTTCTCCTCTTTAGAGACGCTGAAGACCTTCTTGACATGAGCCGCTGTCATGAATCCCACCGCCTCTTTCCCGAGTCCAAGCTGCTCGCAAACTCTCTCCAGCCTTCTCTCCGGAGCATCGTCGGTGTAGTTCGTGGGAACCTGCATGATCACAGCGGCTTCCGCAGTGGAGAGACCGCCTCCAACTATGGCGGAGCTCAATGTTCTCATCTTGAAAGGAAAGCGCACGACGACGACATCACCGCCATCGATCGCATGAAATTCAACCTTTACGTCCATTATCGGTTCCTCCTAGAATGGTGAAAGCAGTATATTCTCGATCAATATCTGAACATGTATTCCGATCAGTATGAAGAGGGGAAGGGCGAACACGAAGAAGAAGATTAGTGCCGTGAGCCTAACTACCCTATAGGTTTCCATTATCATCTCGGGGTTCTGAGGTAAATTCCCTTCCCCCAACAGGTAGTTGCCTTTTTTCTCCATCTGGAATCGAAGTCCTCCCGCAACCGCAGACATGGGCCAGCCCTTGTTGGGGCTCTTGGTCCGCACATGATCCCTTCGGGCCGCTCTCCATCCAGTATGCCAATCGTTTCCCGTTAGCTTTAGTGCTAGAAGGATGAATGGTATGGAAAGGCGAGCAGGAATGAAATGCAGGACATCGTCAAACTTCGCAGAAAACCATCCAACCTCCTTGTTTCTTTCATTCTCGTAGCCCACCATGGCATCCAGAGTGTTCACCGCCCTTAGTCCCACGGCTGCTGGAACGCCCCCGAAAGCCATGAAGAACATTGGAGAGATTATGCTGTCGACCAGATTCTCGGCCACGGTCTCGGAGGCGCATGAGATAAGATGCGGAGCATCGAGTTCACTAACATCGCGGCTCACCACCATTCTCGCACTGTTCCTCGCACCTTCCAGATCTCCAGCCTCAAGTGCACTCTGGATCGGCTTGACATGAACGGAGAGCGAGTGTATGGCAAACATCAACTTGAGAACGATCATGCACAGCACTGCCCAGAGAATCGCGCTAAGGAATAACCGCACCGCCCCGAGAACTACCGTGAAGAGCAGTACGAAAACAATGATAGTAATAAAGGCCAGTAGAACGCCATAAGCCCTCTCACCCTTACTCCCTCGGGGTATTCTGTTATCGATTGCCCTGATAAATAACCCCATCCAAGCCACCGGGTGAAACCTGTTCGATGGTTCACCGAAGGCCAGATCAAGGGCGAGAGCGCCAAGAGCGATGATGATCCCGTAAATGACAATATCGTTCATTGTTCTCACCCATCGAACTCAGCTCTCCAACACCCTCTTGAAAGCAGAGAGGAAGACGTCGTTCTTTTCCCTGGTCCTGACCGAGAAGCGGGTATAATTCTCGCAATCATTGCCGAAGGAGGTGCAATCCCTTACCAAGATTCCCTGCTTCAGCATTTGGTCTTTGAACTCGACCGAAGTGAAGCCAATGTCCTTAAGTGAGGAAAAGAAGAAGAAAGAATCTGGTACCGAGGCCGTTGACATCCCCATTGTCTTGAGCGCCTCGGACATCCTTCTTTTCTCGCCATCTATGATCTTGCTTGCCTCAGTCACATGAGAATAGTGGTCCCTGACACAGGAGGCTGCTACCCTCTGTTCGATTCCTCCCATGTTCCATGATAGCCGAGCCTTCTCGAGCTGAGCGATTACACCTAGGCTTCCGATGCCATAGCCCACCCTGAGCCCAGGGAACCCAAAGGACTTCGTGAGGGAGTTGATGATGAACATGTTACTATGAGATTCGACCTCACCTGCACAGGTATGATTTTGACTCCCCTCCACAAGCTCCAGAAGACACTCGTCCAGGAAAAGAAGCGCATTCCTCTTCTCCAGCTCCTCCGCGAGCTCGAGAATTTTCTTCTTTGATTCCAACCTACCGGTTGGATTGTTGGGGTTGCAAAGGTAGACAGCCTTCAGACCTTTGTCCAGCTTGCTGAGGATCTCGTCATAATTCACCCTGAAGTCATTATTCCCGATTAAATGGAAGTTCTTGATGCTGGCGCCCATCAGCCTGCATCCAAAGGCGTACTCGGAGAAACCGGGCTTGGGGATAAGTACCTCGTCGCCTGGAGAGATAAATACCTCCGGGAAGAGCCTGATGAGCTCTGAGGATCCCGCTCCAGCGATCACGCAGTCGATGGGCACCTTATAATGATCGGACAGGGCTTCCCTGAACTCCAGGGAGTAATCATCGGGATAGTGGTCCACCTCCTGCACATATTCCGCAATCAATTCGCCCAGACATGGTAGCGGACCGAGAGGGTTCAGGTTCGAACTGAAGTCCTCGATCTCGCCCAGTTTCCAGGCGGTCCCCCCGTGAAATGGTTTCTGAAGTGACAGTATCTCCTTTCTGACTATTAAGCTTGGATCCATGATATCAACTGTTTCAGTTCAGTGATTTCACTGTGTTATTGGGAACGACGAATATGCTACCGTTATTCCTGATGACATCCGCCTCCACACCGTAAACATCCCTGATCAGGTCTTCGGTGATCACTTCTTTGGGATCGCCAAAGGCCACAATCTCTCCCTTGCTGAGGATGATCACCTTGTCGCAGTACTTGGCCAGGAGATTGATGTCATGAGACGCCACAATGATTGAGATACCATTTGCTAGCAGGGAGCGGAGATGCTCCATTGATTCCAATTTGTATTTGAGATCCAGATGGGCAGATGGCTCATCCACCAACATGACTTTGGGTGTCTGCACCACTGCCTTCGCAAGGAGCGCTCGCTGCCTCTCACCGCTGCTGATCTCGTTCATCTTTCGATCCTTGAGGTGTTGGACCTGGAAGTCAGAGAGTGCTTTCATAACCATTTCCTCGTCTTCCTCTTTCTCCCACCATAATCCCTGGACGTAGGGGTAGCGGCCCATGAAGACCAGGTCCTGAACGGTCATATTGAAGTCGTCGGGAAACTCCGTCGGCACGTTCGCGCAGATCTGGGCCATTTCTGAGAGCTTCATCTTGCTTACCTCATGACCATTGACCATTATGCATCCCGCTTTGGGCTTCAGGATGCCGTTGATGCATCGAAGGAGCGTGCTTTTACCAGAGCCATTGGGACCGATGAGGCCAATGAATTGACCTCGCTTCCCCTCAATGGTCAATCCCTTGAGGGCTTCGACGCTGCCATAGGAGAATTTTACTCCCTCGATCTTGATCATGACTGAATTGCCATTCTCACCCGACATATTCCTTCCCCCTCCGTATCATGAGATATGCAAAGAACGGAGCCCCGATCAGGGATATTATTGCACCGACTGGAAGCTCCAAAGGCCTTGCAGCCACTCTGGCCACAATATCGGCCAGGAGTAAGATGTTTGCGCCCATGAGCATGGACATGGGCAACAGGATCCTGTGGTCGCTCCCCACTATCAACCTCGAGGTGTGGGGAACGATGAGCCCAAGGAACATTATGATGCCAGTGAATGCAACGCTGAACGCCGTCAGAATCGATGCCAATATCATGCACAGGCGCTTGAAATTGCGGACATTGAGACCCAGCTGTCGTGCCTGTTCGTCGCCCAGTAGAATAAGGTTCAGTTCCCTTGCATACAATCCTATTCCAATGGTCAGGGCAAGCACGGGTATCAGTATTATCCAGACATTGGTCCAGGACACTCCCGTGAAGCTTCCGTAAAGCCAGAACAGAATCCCATGAACGTCGTCTCCGGCGAACAGTAGAATCATTGTAGTGAACGCGGATAACCCTAGACCGACCACCACTCCTGCCAGGACGTAGGTTATGGGTCGTCCCCCTGCGGACTCCGCTAGCAGGATGGTGCAAGCAAAGGCTCCGATCGCTCCGATGAATGCCGCTATCGGAACAGTGAATGTCAAGGAGCCGAAGAATGTTATTCCTGATGACATGGCGATGGCCGCGGCAAGTCCTGCACCAGATGATATTCCAGTAATGTATGGGTCCACAAGCGGATTCCTTATCACCGCCTGAAGGACCACTCCCGCTACTGAAAGGCCTATCCCCACTCCAATGACGCCCAGTCCCCGGGGGAGCCGTAGGTTGTAAACAATGCTCTCGAGGGGGGTCAGGTCCTGACCGCCTTTCGCAATCGCACTGAACAGCGCGTCCATTACCTCGAAGAACCCGTATTCCACCGCTCCTACTGAAAGGTAAGCGATGAAGAAAATAAAAAGGGCGACGATTCCGATGATAGAGATCACTACTAGTCTCAATCGTCTCTGTTCGATTATGGAATCGGCCATTTATACACCAGTTCTCAGACATATCCGACGCTGCCCTGCACTTCTAGAGTCGTCGAAACTGATCCCGATGTCTGGGAGGGTATGTAATCCACATAGTCAGCGCCTATCACGTTGGGCACTGTAACACCGAAATCATCTGGGAAGAGTATTACTGCAAGCAGTTCGACTGCATCGACCACCCTTACCGACTGTCGGTTGAAGATGTCCTCGCCATCGCCATAGAGTATGTAGACCTTGCCATTCTGAACAGCTGGTATCTGGTTCCATAGTGGATCATCCTCGAGTGACTGGATGATTTCCTCAGGAGTGGACATCATCATGGTCGCGGTTATCGTGATGACCTCTGGCTGACTGTCGATGATCTGCTCCATGCTGACCGTTGGCCATCCGTTCATGTATGCGAAGATGTTCTCCCCACCCGCTAGTGTGATGACCTCCGAGGCGAAGGTGGCGCCACCACAGGTGTAGACTGGCTCAAGCCAAACAGCATGCAGCATTTTTACCGGATCATGCCCGCTGATGGTACTCTCAACGAAATCGACCCTATCCTTCATGGACTGTATCAGGTCTGATGCGGCTTTCATTCTATCGCAAATCTCACCCAAGATCTCAATGTTCTGGTATATCTCAGTGAGGTTCTCTCCTTTCCAGGCCACAAAGGCTTTGATGCCCATGTTCCCAAGTTGCCCGGCGATAGTTGCGTGAGAGGCAACCCCTCCGTCGAGCACCACGAGATCAGGTTCAAGGTTGATTATGATCTCAAGATTTGGGTCCCAATAGCCCCCAACAGAGGTCACGGTTCCATTCTCCTTCATACTGAGCACCTCGGTTGGCCAGTTGCAGTATTCTGTGATGCCAATAACCTTGTCACCTAGTCCAAGAGCAAAGATCATCTCGGTGTTTCCTGGTGCGGCGGAGATTATCCTCTCTGGAACCTCCTCGAAAGTGATCTCCCTCCCAAGCGCATCTGTGACTGGAATTGGATATTCTGTTCTAATCTCCTTTGGTGAAAAGAGAACCATGTAGCTTACGGAGATAAGCACGATTCCCAGTATCACGACGAGGATCATTGACTTCGTTACTGACTTCAATCGGTTTCCTCCCTGGAATCAATTTCCTAGGTTTTGGGTAATCCATCCAGCTGTGGATTGGAGTACATTGGATTATACATCCAATTGGGGTCCAATCTAGAGTTGGATGAATTATCCAACTGATAGTCTAATGGACTCGATATATAAATCTTTTTTCAGAATTGCTCGACCAATCCCGAAGGATTCTGAAGGATCGATCGCAATTCCAGAAAGTAAGTTCTAGGAGGACCACCATTCCACCTAAGATGTGCATCATACCAGACCACGAAATTCTATCAAGGATGGAAAGCGGAAATCTAAGAATTGAGGATTTCAATGAGCAATCGCTTACCCCCAATGGTTACGACCTTCGGATATCAGAGATATCCATTCCTTCAACGGATGAGCTTTTTGGTGAGGGGAAGGTTGCCATTCCATCCATGACCCGATTCTTCGTTTCCACGATAGAGTATGTGGCACTACCAAATGACGTCAGTGCCCAGCTCTGGCTTAGGACCTCTTGGATAAGGAAGGGGATAGTAGCGGGTTTGGGCAAGGTGGATGCAGGTTTCCAGGGTACCCTTACATTCTCGGGATTCAACTTCTCGGATTCGCCCATCGAAATCGACATCGGGGACAGGTTTGTCCAGATCGTCTTTGAGAAGTTGTGCTCCATACCTACTCTTCCCTATGATAAAAGGAGCGGACATTATCAGGGGCAGCGGGGAATCACCCTCAAACCGGTGAACAAGGTCGATGAATGAGCACTAGATCGGCGGAGTAAACGCTCATTGTGGGTGAGTAGGTCTTCAGCTCTTCTAATCGCATCAGGTCAAGATCGATTCCCTTCCCCTTAAGTTCTGAGACTAGATCTCCCACGAATCCGTCTATCGCTTCCCTTTCACAGATCGTGTAGAAATGGATGATGCCCATTGGATTGAGATTCATGGAGGCGATCTCCAGGAATTCATGCGCGGAATGGGGTAGGTTCATAATGATCCTGTCTGCGGGAGGCAGACTTCCAATAAGCTCCCTGGCATCTCCAAGCAAAGGATTCACGCCTTTGACCTTGTTAATTACTATGTTCTCCTTCATGAGCGCTACTGCTTCTGGGTTCATGTCGATCCCATGGATCTCTCGGGCAGAAGCGTACTTGGCGATCATTATGGAGAAGGGTCCTACGCCTGCGAACATGTCAATGACGGTCTCCCCTCTCCCAACGAGGGATGATATTCTCCATCTCTCGCTTGCCAACCTTGGGTTGAAGTATACCTTGGAGACGTCCACCTTGAAATGCAGACCGAACTCTGTGTGCATAGTGATTGTAGAAGGTCCACCGCTGATGATCTCGATCTCTCTGACCCTGAACTCACCCTGAACTCCCTTGTCCATTGCGACCGTTCTCAATCTTGACAGCGCCTCCCGCATCGCATCCCCAATATTCCGCCTGAATGGTAACAACTCGTCAACCAGGCGGACTATTGCTATGTCCCCCACAACATCATAGGATGTTGGTAAGAGCCCTGCCAGGTCACTTGGTACCTTGACCAGCCTACGATAGTCGGTCTCAAGGACATCGCGCTCCTCAAAGTCCGCGAGCATCAGATCCATTTCCCCCATAGCCTCTGGATCGTTGACAGGAAGTAGAAGGTATTCTCCCTCACCCCTAATCTTAAGAGAAATGTCTAGGAGGCTTGCTTCTAAAAGCTTTTTACGAGCCGATTCCCCTTCTCCTCTCGGTATCTTCACACACCATGAACGCACGGTGGTATCATGGGCGAATTGATATTTGTCGGTTTAGGGCTAGGCGGACCAAAGGACATGAGCAGGCGCGCCTTCGAACATATAAGGGAAGCGGACGAGGTATTTGCCGAGTTCTACACCTCTTCGCTGATAGACTGTACTGTCCAAGATCTGGAAGAAGAGCTGGGGAGAACCATCATTGTATTGGAGAGAAAGGAGGTCGAGGAGGAGGATCGCATAGTGGAGGCCGCCAGGAAAGAAAAGGTGGCGTTCATCACTGCGGGGGATACCATGGCCGCCACCACCCATGTAGAAATTAGGTTGAGAGCGGAGGAGTTTGGAATACCAACCACACTTATACATGGAGTTTCCATCTTCACGGCCGCGGCATCCGCCCTGGGTCTCCAGCCATACAAGTTCGGTAGGACAGTGACCCTACCCCTTCCTGAGCCGGGATACTTTCCCACCAGCCCCTATGACAATATTGTGGAGAACAAGGAAAGAGGTCTGCACACCCTATTGCTCCTGGACATCAGGCGGGACGAAAATAGGTACATGAGCTCCATGGAGGCAGTAGAATGGTTGATGGAGGCTGAGGGCAAAGTAGGGAAGGGACTGATCCACGAGAAAACGTTGATTTGCGCTGCGGCTAGGGTAGGTTCCTCAAGCGAGAAAGTGGCGGCTGGATACCCCAATCGGATGTTGAAACTGGACATGGGACCCCCGCTTCACTGCCTCGTGATACCTGGCAAGCTCCACTTCATGGAAGCGAAGTTCCTGGTAAGCTTCGCCTCAGCCCCAGGAGATATTGTTAAGGACTGAAATCCGATAGGTCCAAATCAAAGAATCACGCTATTGTCGAACTTGAATTCTTGATTGCGGAGGTATAGTTTGGCTGAGATCGGGATGGACTTCATCGTCGACATAACGGTGATAATGATAGTGGTCGGCATCGCAGCCCTGGTTCTACCCCGTCTGAAATACCCTCCGGCCATCGGATATCTACTGGGAGGACTCATACTAGGGGCTGGGATTGTACCCTTCCTTACGGTGAGGGATCCAGATTCTGTGTCGTTCTTTGCCGACCTGGGCATCATACTCCTCATGTTTTCTCTGGGACTGGAGTTCAACCTTAAGCGGCTCAGAAAGATCGGGCTGTTCGCGGCCGTGGCAGGCACGATCGAGATAACCATAATGATGGCTATCGGTTACTCCCTCGGTTCACTGCTCGGATGGGGGACGATCGAATCGTTCCTTCTGGGATCGGTCATGGCCATCAGCTCGACCGCGCTCATCACAAAAATGCTTATGGACCGGGGGACTCTGGGAAGTGACTGCGGCAGCGCGGTGATTGGGATGCTCATCATCGAGGACTTCTTCGTGATCATCGTTCTCGCGCTGATCTCGCCAATGACTAGCGATGCGTCGTTGGATATCTTTCCGGTGATCGAGATCGCCCTCAGAGTGGTACTGTTCATCGCTGTTGGACTGGCCTTGGGACTGATGGTAGTCCCAAAGGCTATCGACCGCATTTGCATGGAATTCAGGGAGGAGACGGTGCTCCTTGTCTCTTTGGGACTCTGCTTCAGCATGGTGCTGTTATCGATCGCGGTCGAACTGTCGGTGGCCATAGGGGCATTCATCATGGGCATCATAATCTCCCAGGCAAAATCAGCTGAGATGGTGGCATCCAAGGTGCGACCCATCAACATACTCTTCGTGGCAATATTCTTCGTCTCCATGGGAATGATCATAGATCCGACCACTCTGGGAGAGAGCATTCCCACGGCGGTTCTCATCGCGGTCGTCTTCATCGCGGGAAGCATCTTCGCTGTAACCTTTGCCGCTTACGTGGCTAACAGAAGTGCCGAGAACTCTCTATTGGCTGGCTTGAGCATGGTCACCATGGGAGAGTTTTCCATAATAATCGCCAAGGTCGGCCTGGATACAGGCATCATTGAGGGGAGCTTCTATTCCTCTGTTCTCGCAGCGACGCTCATGACCATGCTGGTATATCCCCTTATACAATGGCGTTCCCCCAAGATCATCCAGTCGATCAAATCACGACTGCCGCTCTCGATTAAATCCGTCATCATCAACATCGAGGATATGAGGGCGATAACCAGGAAGAGGATCTCGAGCTCATCCGCCAAGAGCGCGGAGGTAAAACACGAGATCGGTATGATTTTCATCGATGTCATAGTCTTGGTGGTCATCGTGATAGGGGCCAACCTTATCTACAGCCTGAGGAACCTTCCACCGCTGTCGGGAATCGACCAAGGTCTCCTGGCAATCGTTCTCCTGATGGTCACATTGATACTGCTGGCCGCTCCCATCGTCAGCATGGTCAGCTATTTGAGGAGGATCACTGATATCTTCACTACCTGGACGGTTGAATCGGAGGAATGTAGCGAAGGTGATCCCAGGATAATTCACAAGGTCTTCGCAAGTATAATTTCCGCCATAGCTGGAATGATCATATTGTTCCTGATACTTCCATTCATCACTATGGCAGAAGGGGTCCCATGGTTCCTCCTCTTGGCACTTGTAATCCTCAGCGCAATAACGGTCTATATACTGTGGAGCACCTTCCACTCCCTTCACACCAGGGTGTGTGATGCCATAAGGGAAGGAATAAAGGAAGAAGAGGAACATGAATGAATCACGCGAATCCCAGAACCAACATGACTTTGTATTTAGCGCCAAGCTCTTTGTCGCATATGCCCGCATAATCGATTTTTGAGTATGGTATTATCTTCGCCAGCTCATCAAGCACCCTGCGAACAGCCTCCTCCTCCACCTCGCCCGAGGAGATGATCACAAGTGCGGACATTACGCGATCCTTCTCAAAGTCGAACCAGGGAGATGTAATGGCTTCTTCAAGGGCCCTCAATTCACCGTACTCTCCGGACCCGGTGCCCACCCCAAGACGGCAGGAGTTGGAACGATTGAAATTCCTTCTCACCAATTCAAGGTCCCCAACCGTGAGCACCTTCTCGAGTTCCAACAATGGCACCATCATTATCCGATTCATGACGTTGAATGCCTTTCCCAGTGGAAGGTTGGGGACCATCTTGAGCAGATGGTTGTTGGGATAGGTTATTGTGATATCCGAGGCTTCGCACATCTTCGTCAGAGAGCAGTCGGCCACGCAACGACGATCCTTTCCCTCAACAGAAAAGGGAAGGGCCACATTGGAGACACACAAACCTGCTCTCTTTTTGCAGATATCGGCAACCACAGGGGCAATGTAACTACCTGTGTCACCCCCTAGACCTGCGAAGATGAAGGCGATGTCCGTTTCACCTACAGCACTCTCCAACCACTCCTTAAATTCGTACTTGATGGACCTAACGGTCTTGAAGGAAGTCTCCTTCATGAAATCTATATGCTCCGCGGTGACGAGGACTCGTGATTCAAGCCTGATGGCCCTGGTATCCTCCATCGCAGTGCAGACCGCTATGTTATTGAATGGGGAATCGGCGATGGCATTGCATCCGGCTCCTCCCACACCGATGACCTTGATGCTAGGCTTTCTCTTGGGTTCCTCCTCTCCCATCATGTGGAACTCGGGCCCACACATCTTGAACTGCCCTGGACCCGTGCAATGTGACTGTTTGAAGAATGGCGAGGAGACGACCCTTCTTGACACATCGGGTCAAACCCGATTTGGATTATTAAGGATTGGCCCATGGGAATCCAAAGCTGAACTCAACTTCTTAAAAAATGGTTGGCCAGACATGATTAAGTACTAGGGGCCTGTAATTTAGGAATCGATCGAAATGCACAACGATTCTGAGGAGCGCCCCACGGGCTGCTATTTCGACATGTACGGTGCGGAGAAGGAGATGTTGGACAACCTCACATGTCGCAACTGTCCTCTACCAGCGATGGTCTGCGATTTCAAATCCTGGCCTCTCCTAGAGGATATGGCAAAGAGGATCATGAAGATCGAAGTCGCTTCCGACCCTTGATCCGTCCTCATTCTTTTTTTATTTCTCATGGTGACTCAGTTTCAGTCCACACCGGGAAACGATTTTAAACCGTAGATCGATTGGTCCGTAGCTCCATAACCTAACGGGGGAACACTTTAATGCACATGGGCCGAGTAGTGGGGAACAGGGTTCTAGAGACCAACTTCAGAGCGGGTTGCGATGAACCTCTTCAGGTTGGCGAGATGCTCATCGTGGATGACGATGGGAATGGAACGAAGTACCTCATTAGGGTAATGGACATCGAGTACGGAGCCGACGCCGAGCGAGATGACTGGATGAAAAAGGAGGCCGGAGATCTCCTGGCGAAGGACACCGAAGGTCAGGGAGATCCTTCTCTCTTTCATGACAGACTATACCGTTTGGGTGTATGCGTTCCCCTGGGCTACATCGAGGGGGAGATCTTCAGGAAGACGAAAAGCCTGCCTTCCCATTTCTCAAAGGTCAGAAGGGCGACGAAGGATGATTACCTATTCCTGGAGCGTTTCCTTGGAGACATAGAGGTTGGCAATCTTCGATCTGGAGACAGCGTCCTGGATTTCCCGGTAGGAATAGCCGGACGGGCGATTCCCCACCATATAGGGATATTCGCCACAACCGGAATGGGCAAGAGCAATCTGATGAAGAACCTGGCCCTCTCCTGCATGCGTTTGAAAACATACGGCTTTCTGATCATGGACCCTCATGGCGAGTACTATGACGGAGGTGAGAAGGGCAAGATGGGGCTTTCTCAGGCTAGAATGAGGAATTCGCTGGAGGTCTTCAGCTCACGGCCTTTGGACGGCCCTTACAACTCTCTTCGCATAGCTGCAAGGGAGATCGAGATCGCCGACCTGCAGAACCTCTACGAGTTCACGCAACCCCAACTGGAGTGCCTGCAAGCGGCACAGTTCAGGTATGGTGAGTCATGGTTGGTCGACCTTGACGATAAGGGGGTCCCTGAGATCTCGGAGGACCTGTCGGGGCGGTTCCACGAAGGTACCATAAACGTCATCAAGAGAAGGCTGGAAAGCATATTCCAGTTCGGGCTCATCACCACCGATCCCAAACTCTCGATTACAAAGCACATAATTGATTGCCTGCACTGCGGAAAGGTTGTACTGGTGGATACCTCAAACATGTTCGAGGCTGAGGAACTCCTGATATCCACCGTACTATCCAGGGCCGTCTTCGAGAGGAACAAGTCGATGTACTCCGACAAGGGAGCCTTTGACCGTATACCCCCAGTGCTGATCGCCATGGAGGAAGCCCAGCGGGTGTTGTCCGAGGCAAAGGGATCGGTTTTCGCGCAGATCGCCAGAGAGGGTAGGAAGTTCAAGGTGGGTCTGTGCGCGGTATCGCAGCAGCCCAAGCTGATAGAGGAAGAGATCATCTCCCAGTTCAACACGCTTTTCATCCTGGGACTCGCCGATAAAAGGGACAGGAGCATCCTAAGAGATTCCGCGAAGCAGGACGTATCCCGACTCGATAACGAGATACAGATGCTGATGCCTGGAGAGGCGCTGATAGCCTCGCCCTTCACGCCTTTCGCCGTACCGGTCAAGGTCCATCTCTACGAGGAGCGGCTTGAGAAAGAGCTATCTTCATCGAAGACCAATGGCAATGAGGAGAACAAAAAATCAGAGAAGGACTTCCGCTTCTTCTAAGGGTCAAAGGATTTTCAGCATGAGCTGTAAGATGCGGGACGGTGAGATCTAGGAAGAGAAAGGCATTCTCAGGGGTAGTTTCAAAGGGGTCTTGATAACCATATTAGAAAGAATTGACATTAGGGATTGAGGGATCTAAGAAAGAGAGGGGTGAATTTTGAGGATAGTCCACGTCTCGGACACACATCTGGGTTACGCAGCGTATAGAAAGGTTGACGAGGAGACAGGACTCAACCAAAGGGAGGTCGACGTATACGACGCCTTCAAGCAATTCGTCGACAAGGTGTTGGAACTGAAGCCCGACGCGGTCCTGCATAGTGGCGACCTCTTCGATTCGGTCAGACCTACTAACAGGGCTCTCACCTTCACACTTGACCAGCTGATAAGGCTGACGGAAGCGGGGATACCCGTGGTGGTTATTGCGGGGAACCACTCAACGCCAAGACTCCGGGAAACCGGATCGGTAATGAGGATTTTCGACCACATCAGGGATGTCCACCCAGTCTACTGTGGACGATTGGAACACATCGAAATTGGAGATATGATCATACATGCAATGCCTCATACAGAGGGGGACAACCTTCACCATCAGCTTCAGCTGTTGAAACCCTCGAGGCAGAGGAAATACGACGTGGCCATGTTGCATGGGGGCATAGTTGGCCTAGGGGTCTTCAAGATGGATGAGTTCAACGAACAGCTTATCAACAGCTCATATCTCAGACCCGATTTCGATTACATAGCGTTGGGGCATTTTCACGAATACAGTGTGGTAATGGACAATGCCTGTTACTCTGGATCCACCGAACGATTCTCCTTCTCCGAGGCAAGACAGAAGAAAGGTTTTCTAGAGGTTGACTTGGAGAAGAGAAGCAGGATATTCCATGAGCTCCAGACTCGGCCCATGCTCGACCTTGGCCCCCTGGACGCCAACAAGATGGACCATTCCTCCCTCCAGAAGGAGATAGTCGATCTATTGGAGAGCAGGGAACTCCAAGGAAAGATAGTGAGGTTGGTGGTAAGGAACATCCCATCAAGCAGCTACAGGGCACTCGACTTCCACCACATCGAACAACTCAGCTCTGGTGCAATGCACTTCGAACGGAGATTCGAGATGAAACAGGATGGGATCTCGGTTCAGTGGACCAGCTCTAAGATCGATTCCTTGGAGCACGAGTTCGTCACTTTCCTTGAACACTATCCCATTGAGAACGTGGATAAGAATTCTCTTCAGGAAAAAGGCTTACAATATCTCAAGAGGGGGGTGGAAGGATCAGACTGAGATACCTGGAACTTCACAATTATCGCAAATTCCGACATGCGGCAGTGGAGTTTCCAGATGGCGTCATTGGCATCATCGGCCCCAATGGTGTGGGAAAGAGCACCCTAATTGAGGCCATCTCATGGGCTCTCTACGGCAACGACGCCCAGAGGACCAGCAAGGAAGAGGTCCGCTGGACCGGAGCTTCTCCAGGGGACGAGTGCTCCGTCATTTTAGAGTTCGAGATGGATGGTGACCACTATCGGGTGTATCGGGAGATGCGAGGTAAGGACCTGAAGATGAAAGTCACCCTGGATATCAACAACCAACTCCATGCGGACGGTGACAGGGCAGTCACACAGGTCCTCGCGGAAAGATTGGGTATGGACTACAAGGCATTCTTCATCTCGGTGTTCGCCAGGCAGAAGGATCTCGATGCCCTGTCCATCCTCCCGCCTGGAGAGAGAAGACAGCTCATCCTGAGGATGCTGGATATCGATGTCCTAGATAGGATCATCAGCTCGATAAGAGCCGACAGATCAGGACTGGAAAGTCAGGTCAGGGCCTATTCAGAATTGCTGTTGGATGGGGAAGGGAAGGACAGATCGCAGACGATGATGACGGAAATCGAAGAGATCGATCGAGTTGTTGTTGTTCACAGAAATGAGCTGGTATCGGTACAGGCTGAGAGAGAGCAGGTGGATAAGCAGATCGCAGAGTTGAAGGAGATGAGGGACGGATTGGCGTCCATCGAAAGCGATTTCCACAGGATACAAAGGGAACTTGCCGGCAAGAAGAGCTATCTACAGGGTCTCGAGGAACAAAAAAAGTCCATGCTCGCGGAGAGGATATCCCTGGAAACCCTCAATGGAGAGTTGGAAGACCTGGGCAAGAAGAGTGAACTGCTTGAGAGGAGTATCAAAGAAAAGGAAACGATGGAGGGAGCCCGCACCTCGTACCATGAAATAGTGTCGATAAAGCACAGGTTGGAATCCCTCAGGGAACAGATCTCAACTGTCAAGGAGAAGATGGTCCGCAGTCAGGAAATGATCGCCAGTATCGGTAATCCCGAGGTAAGCATTCCAAAGGTGAATGGGTCTCAGAAGGAAGCAGAGGATTCTATTTCCAGGATTAAGGGAAAGATCAGCGAGCTGAGTGCCGAAGCGAGAGGTAAGGCAAGGGAGAGGGATGAGATCAGGGCCAAGAGGGATGACATCAATAGATTGGGTCCTGAGAGCAGCTGTCCTACCTGTGAAAGGAAGCTTGAGGATCAACACCAGTTCCTCCTAGATAAGATGGCCATTGAGATCGAGAAGTTCGAGGAGAGAGTATCTGACCTCGCAGAGGAGAAATCGAGACTTGAAATCGATCTGGAGAAGGAGAAAAAAAGGAAGGATGTGCTGGAGAGCCGCCTCGAAAATCTAAGAGCCTCACAACTCGAACTGACCAAAGTACGGGAAGCGCTGAGGGGATACGATAGCAAGATGACCGAGCTGAACGATGAGGTCTCCCGCCTGGTATCCAGACTTGAAGAAATAGGTGAGGTCACTTTTAACGAAAAGACCTATGAAGATATCAAGGGACAGATCGATGAATTGAGAGGTCCTGCCAGGAGATATGGGGAGATACGAGTCAGGCTCGAGCGGCTCCCACGACTTTCAGAGGAGATCGTTGGTTTGGATCAAACGATTGGAGACCAGAAGAGCCATATGGAGAATCTCGCGATCGAACTGGAATCCATAGGTTATGATGAGGAGAAACTTGCATCATTGAGGGAAATGTACGAGAACTTGTTGTCTTCAAAGGATAAGCTAGGTGCTCGAATATCCGAACTCAAGGGGGAGATCAGGGTGCTCGACGGAAAGAAGGAGAGCCTGAAATCCGATTTGAAGATGATGAAAGAGAAGGTTCGGCTCAAGAAGGAGTACGAGTCAAAGATCTCCACGATGACGACGCTGGCGAATCTTATGGTGGACTTCAAGTCAAATCTCATTTCCAGGATAGTCCCCACCCTATCGGAGATCTCGTCGTCCCTGTTCAATGAGATGACCGAGTCCAAGTATGGGGGAATGGAGATCGACAAGGATTACAATGTCTTCATTTTCGACGGGGGCGAGAAGTTCAGACTGGAGCGCTACTCTGGTGGAGAAGGCGATCTTGCCAATCTCTGCTTGAGACTGGCCATTTCAAGGGCGATAGCGGACAGGTCTGGAAGCAGCGTGGATTTCCTCATACTCGATGAGATATTCGGATCGCAGGATCAGACCAGGAAGAGGAACATATTGTCCACCTTGAACCGGTTGTCTAACAAGTTCAAGCAGATCGTTCTAATTACTCACATAGACGACGTGAAGGAATTTATGGGCAACGTCATCTATGTCAAGGAGGGGGAGGACGGCTCGAGCGGTCTGGTACTTGAAACATGATAGAGATCTTCGTTGATAGAAGAGAGAGTGGCTTTCTTACCTACATCGGTGACCTCGGCGAGGTCAGGGTTGTCCAGCTTGAGATCGGGGATTATATCATTAAAACCGGTGCGACAGCCACAGCCATCGAGAGGAAGACTCTCGGGGACTTCATTTCGTCCTTTAGGAACGGCAGGTTATGGGAGCAATTGGTTGCACTCTCCAAGATGAAGGAATACGAAGGATCTGAAGTGGTCAGACGAATGCTGGTTATCGAAAGATCCCAGGGAGACGATGAGATTCTTGATGAGAAGGGTTGGGCCAGCGTGATTGGGGCTCAGATGGAGTGCATATACACCTATCATATTCCTATTGTCCAAGTGCGGGGGGACCAGGGTATGGGCTCATTCCTGAGAGTTCTGGTCAGAAGGGAAAGGGAAGGTCTCAATGATAGGGTTCCACCGGCGAGGTGGTTCAAACCGAGGACATCGTCCGAACTCCCCGTGAAGGATCAAAGGGTTTTGCTGCTATCTATGATCCCCGGGGTGGGTGACAAACTCGCCTACAGCCTTCTTGAACGATTCGATTCCATCGAAAATCTGAGCCGAGCTAGCGTCAAGGACCTTCAAAGTGTATCAGGTATAGGAGAGAAAAAGGCAAAGGGCATCTTTAGGTTCCTACACTGAATCCTCGGATACCCAGATATCAGGAAGGGGAGTATCAATGGTTCACACTTCGCCCCAGAGCTCATCCAGATTGATGTTGTTCTTGACGGTTTCACTGATCAACTTGATCTTGGCTTCGTCCTCCGGATCTATCCTGGCGATGAGGTGTTCCACCATCTCTGCCGCGGTCAGGGTATCGTACCTGACAAGTAAAATGGGGACGCCTTTCTCATAAGCCTTGGATACGACTGTCTTCACTGGATACAGACCGCCCGTGAGTATGAGACAGGAGGTGTCGGTGGAAAGGGCGGCCATTTGTATGTCGGATCTATCTCCACCAGTGATGAGGGCCTTTCTTCCGACCCTCCTCATGTACTTGATTGCGCTCTCTGGCGTCATAGCTCCAACCATGACGTCCTCCACAGGTCTGTCCAGGTTCTCGTCCCCGACCACGACCTCGGCTCCCAATGACTCTACTACCTCCTTGACACGGAACCGCTTGAGCTCATTGATTGAAGGTATGGATCCCAGCACGTTGATCCCTTTCTCTTCGAGGAAGACCTCGACCGCTGGATCGTCTGCCATGTTGAGGATTGCACCCTTGAAATCGATGTTGTAGTCCCCTAATAGGTGCTTCATCACGGCTATCTTATCCAGTGCTCCCGGGCTTGAGTCCCCGACAAGAACCATGTCAGCGCCTATCGCCTGGGCGATGGCAGGACCCGATACATCATGGATATACCCAGTGGTGATATCCCTGGTACCCTCCACGATCATGGTATCGCAGCCCTCTCTCAACTTATCCCAGCATTCCAGCATCGTGTTCATGCTCACCGGCCTGAAGACATCATAGGAACACGGTGAGATTATCTCCTCCTCAGCCTCTAGATTCAGGACCTTCTTCATGAGGTACGCATCCTGATCTAGGATGCGGTTCTTGGCGTAAACTATCGTCTCCTTGAACGGTTTGAAGTAACCCACCTTCCCAGGTGCATTCTTCGCAAGTCCAAGTGACAGTATCGTCTTCCCAGATCTTTCAGAAACTGATCCGATAAATAAAGATCTCACTTACTCTCCCTCCTTATAGTTACCAGCGCGTCCACCGCACTCGCCCCTTCGCCCTCGTCTCCTACGATTACGGGGTTGATCTCGAATTCTGAGATCTCCGGGAAGTCCACGGAGATCTGCGCTACCTTGAAAATAATATCCTTTAGTGTTTTAATATCGGCTGGCTTCCTTCCCCTGGCTCCGGACAGTATGGGGAAGGCCTTGATGGAGCTTATCATGGTATTGACATCGCTCTTGGTCAGGGGTGCGATGCGCTGTGATACATCCTTCATTATCTCCACAAAGATACCTCCTAGACCGAAGGTGAGAACCGGGCCGAATTGATCATCGCGAACCATGCCCACGATCACCTCCCTTCCCGAGAGCATCTGCTGGATGGAAACCCCATCTATCCTAGCTTGGGGCATCCT
Organism: Methanomassiliicoccales archaeon; assembly: GCA_013415695.1. Classification (NCBI taxonomy): domain Archaea; kingdom Methanobacteriati; phylum Thermoplasmatota; class Thermoplasmata; order Methanomassiliicoccales; species Methanomassiliicoccales archaeon. The sequence goes on from JAAEEP010000004.1 coordinate 85,103, forward strand.
CTCCTTGCTACGTCGGGTGATTATGTTGAAGTTGACCATTACCTCCTCAGCATTTTCCACCCCGACCGCTACGCCTCCTACATCGGTCTTGTGAAAGATATCGGGTGATGCGATCTTCATGACCACGGGGTAACCGATCCTATCGGCGATCTCTGCAGCCTCCTCAGCGGTGTTGGCAATTGCCTCAATAGGAACTGGCACACCATATGCCTTGAGAATTTCCTTGCCCTCGTCCTCCCTTAATGTCAGGCGATCTTCGGATTTTACGATGTCAAGAATCTCCTTCACCCTCTCTTGGTCACCATCAACAACGACCGGCTCCATGTCACCCTTGGAATCCCTCATATTCCTGTAATTGACCATTGCACTGAGTGCCTTCATGGCCCGGTCCGGTGATTCATAGTTAGGTACTCCAGCCTCCCTGAGGAGCTCGATCCCCTCCTCACAGTCCTTACCACCCACGAAGGTCGCAACCAACGGTATGTTCACCTTACCCCCGAAGCCGGCAACGATCTTCGCTACCGACATGATATCGACAGTGTCAGTGGGCGCAAGGATCACCAGAACCATCGATACGTTTGGATCATCCATGACCGTATTGATGGCGAACTGGTACCGTTCGGCAGGAGCGTCTCCAAGCACATCGACCGGGTTGTAGAGGTTCGCTTCGGCGGGAAGGTATTCCTTCAGCTTCTCTATGGTCTCGCCGTCGAACGATGCAAGGTTCAATCCAAAGTCTGAAGTTGCATCGGCCGCCATTACTCCTAGACCGCCGGCATTGGTGACTATGGCCACCCCATCACCCTCTGGAAGCGGCATAAGGCCGAAGATCAGAAGCAGATCGAAAAACTCGTCGATTGTGTGAGCCCTCACCACACCCGTCTGGTATAGTGCCGCTTCGTAGACGGCGTCGCTCCCGGAGAGAGCTCCAGTGTGGGAAGAAGCTGCCTTCGCACCCGAGCTCGTCCTTCCTGCCTTAAGGGCTAGGATAGGTTTGAGACGTGTCGCTTCGCTGGCCTGGTGCAGGAATTGCTCTCCTCTGTTCGTGCCTTCAATGTACATGCCTATGGCAGCGGTCTGATCGTCTTCCCTCAAGTATTCCAGAAGATCAGCTTCGTCTATGTCTACCTTATTACCGACGCTTATGAACTTGGAGAAACCCACATTGGTCCTTGTCGCCCAATCAAGAATCGATGTGCATATGGCGCCTGATTGAGAGGTTATCGCTATCCTTCCCTTCTTTGGATAATTACGGGTGAAGGTAGCGTTCATGTTGTGATGCCTGTTGATGAGTCCAAGACAGTTAGGACCAAGTATCCTCATGTTGTACTTCTTGGCTAGATTGCCTACCCTTCTCTCCAATTCCGCGCCCTCAAGACCAATCTCCTTGAAGCCAGCAGTGATAATGATTGCTGACTTGACACCTTTCTCTCCCGCCTCCTCAATGACAGCAGGCACGATGCGGTTCGGGACCACGACCACGATGAGTTCCACCTTCTCAGGTATTTCCATCAGAGAATGGTAGCACTTCATCCCGAGTATCTCGTCAGCCTTTGGATTCACAGGGTATAGACTCCCCTCGAAACCTGATGAGATTAGATTCCTCAGAATAATATTGCCCAATTTATCCCTCTCTCGAGCAGCCCCGATAACTGCGATGGATTCGGGTTCGAATAGAGCCTTCATATTCTCAACGAGCCTTCGATTGCTTACTTGTATTTTTAGATTGTCGTGATAATCCGTAACAAACTCCGACAATATGTTCGTTATTCGTAGCTTCCCAGCTTCATCTGGTCTTGCAACCTGATTTCCTTCTCCTTATGGGGGATTGACAACATGTCCATCATCTGGATAGCGTTCTTAACCGCCTTTGCCCTTCCGTGGTTATTGAAGTACAATCTAACATTCTTAGTTTTTTCTCCAACTTCGTTGATTATCGGTACCCACCTCTTTAGATGGTCGATCGAATAGAGATAATCATACCTATTGATCCTATAGTCATCCTCGTCCTCACCCTTGTACCAAATATCGTAGTTGCGACCGTGGAACCGTATGTATGAGTGATCCGCAGTCTGGGCCCTTGTTATAGGTGAGCCAGGACCATCTATCATCACGTTAGCCACTCCATGCTCCTGAAGAGCATTTCTTGCCTCTTCCACGATCTCTTTCTTCTCTTCATCTAACCAGCTCCTATGTCTGAATTCCACTGCATAGGGAAAACGATCACACGAGACTGATTCGAGTAATTCAGAGAGCGTGTTCAGGGATCCTTCCTCGTTACGGAAATAAGGAGAGAGCTGGATCAATGCACAGCCCATGTTTCCATTTTCGGCAAGCGGTTCAATGCAGATCCGCTCAAAGGATTTGGCCTGGTTGGCGGCGGTCTCGTGATTCCCCTTGACCATACTTTCATGGGTGATGAGCTTGGGGAGCTTCAAAGAGTACTCGAAACCCTCCACCTTCGAGGCTTTCTTGATCCATGATCTGACCGTGAACTCATTAGGCACTCGGTAAAAGGTGCTGTTTATCTCCACCGTCCTGAAGTACTGCGCATAGTAGGCGAACCAATCGCCCTTATTCTTGGCCATATCTATGGGATAGAAGCGTCCCACCCAGTCGTCGTATGACCATCCACTGCTGCCTATCAGCACGACCACGATTTATCATTGACCCCGTGAGTATTAATATGCTCTTTGCAGACCTAAGCTTCAAGGAGTTCATTGATTATGATCTCGGGAAGGGCATTCCTGTTCCCTTCTGTAACTCGAACAACCACAACGTCTCCTCTCTCCTTGATCGAATCACAGAATGGTTCTTCGCCCTCCCGTATGGTGGCAAGCACGCGAGATGGTGAATCAAGGACGCGTATGACCTCCCTCTTGAATGCTTCGGAGAAGAGTTCCATTCTACCTATCTCATCGATGATCACGATCGCTCCCTCTTTCTTGGCCCTTCTGAGCGCATTTACGCCAATGGACTCCATATCATCGATGTTGACGGTATATTTTCCTACCCGAGGTCCGTGCTTCAGGTCCACATGGGCCAGTAGACCTTCCTCTCCCCGGAGTGAGAGCAAAAGAAATCCCTTCCTCCTGCCTCGCTCCCTCAGCTCCTTGGTGTAAAAACCGTCGGCTCTTTCGCCCAGTACATTGGAAACGGCCATTATTACGGTGGTCTTCCCCACTTTGGGTGGCCCCGTGAGAATGAGATTCTTTTTGCTAAGATCAAGGGACATGTCAGTTTGAAAGCGTTCCTAGTGGGATAAATCATTGACGGTAGGCAATCGAAAAGGTTATGAAAGGGTCTTGCTTAATATGATCGCCCCCGAGCAACGTGACGATGACCAGTGATTCGTTCATACCAAAGGGGGTGGACAGTGCATCGTTACAATGGGTCCCTGCAAGAACTGCGATGCGACATCGCGTAATGACTGGAGGACAACCCCGGTGCACAACACAAAAGTCCCGGCCAGGGTCAGTGTGGGGAGTGGGCGTTTGCCTGTCCGTGAACCAATCTGTTACGGCCGGGGCACACTCCCTTTTACCGAGTTTGTCCGAACTGATCGTGGAAAGATTGAAAGCATCTGATGAGTATCGGGCCGACGATGGTCAAGTATCTCAGGAAAGGGGTCTGCAATCTGTGTGGAGAGTGCTGTAAACCCAAGTTCCCCATTTCCGAAGAGGCAAAAGATTTCTACCTAATGAATGGTCTTCCCGAGGATGGGCAGTGCCAGTACCTTCGATTTGCAGGCGGAAAAGGCATTTGCAGCATGCATACCGGGAGGGCAGACCACTGCAGGAGATTTCCCTGGCATCCTGACCAGATAACACATCTTTCCAAGTGTTCCTATTCCTTCGAGATCATCGAGGACTAGCGAAGGAAGATGTGCTTCAGGTCCGAATCGTAAGCCCAGTCATCTTCAGTACGTGCTTCCTCCTTGACTCTAACGTACTGCTCCACCTTGGCATCCATCTTATCGGCATAGTGTATTAGCGCCGCCTCGGCGAACTGTGGTAGACGAGGCGAGCCGAACTCCAACCTGCCATGGCTGCTGAGGACTATGTGGACGAGCTTGAATCCCAGCGTGGGAGGGAAGTCCTCGATGCTATCAACGACCTGCTTGAGCTTCTCGGCACCTATGAAGATGTGGCCTAGAAGCATCCCCTCCTCGCTCATGTCGATGTTTGTTGTTATCCTGTACTCATCCATCTTGCCGATGTCGTGCAATATAGCCCCTGTCAGGAGGAGGTCTTTGTTCATCTTGGGCTTGAGGGAATGAACCATATCACATATCTCAACAACAGAGAGAGTGTGTTCCAGCAACCCCCCGATGCAGTTGGAGTGTTTCTGAATCGATGCTGGGGCCTCCCTGAATCTGACCACGAATTCCTCATTGGCGAAGAAGTGTCTTAGTATCTTTGAGAGGAACGGATCCTTGACCTGCCTGATGAAGGAATTAAGGCGGCTCATCATCTGATCCACGTCCCTCTCCGTAGTCGGAACAAAGTCCCGGATGTCGTATTCGGATCTTTCGACGAGCGTTATCCCATCATCCTCACCGACGGATATCTCAAGACAGTCTTTGTAGCTACCCACCCTGCCTTTGACTCTTACGACCCCTCCGACGTAAATGGGTTCATAGATCCTATCCACCAGACGTTCGTCGCTGGGTCCCCAGAACTTCAAGTTCATGTTGCCGGAACGATCACTCAACCGAACCTCGAACATGTATCCTTTTGAGTACTCACGAGGTGGCTTCTTGTACCTGATCGAGAAGACATCATCGACCTCGTCCCCCTCTTGGAGGTCCTTCAAGAACTGCCGCTTCCCCATCTCATAGCACCAACCAGAGTATGCCTCCGTGGATTGAAATGCTTATCGCAAATTCATCGAATAAATCAGGTTTTTTGAGAAGCCACTCTCCTGAGCCAGGACTCAGCTTCCTCCCAGAGTGGGAAGAGTCTCTCCTTCCTGCGGAACTCCCGTCCGTGCCGAGGCGAGAGAGTCTCACGCCCCATCTCAAGATGAACTAGCTCGTGATAAAGAACGTATTCAGGAACGAAGGATGGAAGCTCGAGAGAATCCAACGCTGATGAAATTGCAATTACCTTCATCAGAACGCTGCAGTACCCCACCCTTTTCCGGTTGGCACTCCTTGTCCAGGTTAGATGGACATCTTCCATGTCTTCAATCAACCCCTTATCCCTGAGACCATTCATCGCAGATTGCAGATCATGGTATCGTCCCTCCGGGCTCAAGGAGAGGTTTCTGCTCCTTTCCAGGTACAATGGTCGATTCATTTCGATGAATTCATCTGACTTCAACCAACACATGACGCTGTCGGTGTAAGCTACTCTCTCACCATTGACCATTCGCCTGAAAAGGGCGTCAGAGTAATCGGTGAGTACATCCTCTCCGCAGCCGGACATGTAGTCTGAGATTCTGAATGCCACTTTCCAACGGTTCCGATGCCAAGTACTCTTCAACTCCTTGAAGGGGAAGAAGTTGGCCTCGACGAAATCGTAGCCATGTCGCCTGCCCGTTCCTTTGAATATTTCCTGAATATCCTGATCATCCTTGCCTGCCATTTTCAGATCACCTGTCGTGGGAGGAGAATGAAACCATCTGTCGCATCTCCCAAGACCTCGGTCATCTTTCCCGCATAAATCCAATGCCCATACACGCAGAGTACACTGATTACCGCATCGATCTTATCACTCACTGATTTCAGTTCGGACGGAGTAGCTGCTTCGATCTCTTCATCGAGAGATTCAGGGATAGAAACGGGAAGCCATTTTCTTAATATTCTCATTATCTTCAGGGCTGCTTTACGTCTTTCGTCGGCCTTTCCCTTCTTGTATCGTGGAACACTACCTCCGGTGATCACATGCAATGCACCATATGGATACACCTCAATCATGACCTTGCACTCCCGATCGCCTCCGGGGAAGGAGTATCCCATCTTGCTCATCATATCAGCTAGGTCAACTCCCCTGCATCCTCCGAACTTCCTGGCGAGATAACCTTTACTGGCCGGAAGAACCCTTATGCTTCGGTCGAAAAGAGATCTTTCGCATTTTCGTAGGCCGCCCTCATTGTTGACTATAAGAGGAGCATCGATACCCACCCAGGCACATTTTCGTCCCTCCAATCTTGAGAGTATTTGGTGATCGTTGGTCACCAGGTCAATATCCGTCACCTTTCCGGCGGAGTCCATGACGCAGAAGGCAGTACTATTCTCCAGAGAATGATTTGTCTTCCAAGCCAAGTCAACCCCGATGAAGTCCACGTAACGACAAGTGAGGCAGGGAATATCATCTTAACTGATTATTTCTCCAGGGGGAAAAGTATCATCGACGTCGCTTTGGCTCCATATCGGTCCCGGCTACCCGTTTATAGACCAATACAGGGCACTTGGCTTCCTTCGCGATGCGGTCCTGTATGGGACCAAAGTCGAACTTCTCCCAGCGCTTGGCGGCGCTTGACCCGATTACCAGAAGGTCGTAGTCCATGGACTCCCCCACCACTCCTCCGACTATGGTCTCTGGCCGGATCTCCTTGGTAATCACAGGGACTCCGTGCGCCTCTACTATCTCTCTCAGCCGCTTGGAGTAGTTTCTTGCCTTATCCCGATAGCGCTCGTCCACTATAGTATTCAGAATGGTTATCCGAGAGCCTTCGGCCCGTGCAATCTCCGACGCTATCTCAGTGGCACTGGAAACATGCCATGTCGCTCCAGAAAGGACCAGGATGTTCTCGGGGGAGAACTTCTCCTCCGCTCTAAGCAAGATGACGTCGCAGGGCGTCTTATGAAGTATTTCGTCCATCTTACGGCCGAGAATTCTCTTCTGGGTGCGGGTATAGCCTTTCCACCCGATCACGATCATATTGGTATGCTCTTCCGAAGCGGTGTCAACGATCGCTCCCACAACATCGTGCGAAACCGAAACCATGGCCCTCGTGGTCACCCCTTTGATCTCCGCGTGGATCTTGAGCTTCTCAAGCATCTTCTTCTTGTCATCGAGTAGTTTGGGATCCGCGTTGCTCAGAGGGACGTTATTAGGCACCTCCAATACTGTGGTCAAGAGCAATTCTCCGTCCCTTTCCTTTGCGAGCATGCATCCAAGATCTACAAGGGCTAGGCTCTTGGGGTCGTCGATAGGGAGTAACACCCTGTATTGCTTCCTTGTTTCCGCAGTCATGGGGGCACGGACAGGGATTACGATCTTCTCGATCTCCTCCTTACCCTTGATGAAGTAATGTATGAGCAATCCCACATAAATAACCGCCAAGGCCACATACCATGCAATTGGCTCGACCTCCAGGATCGCTATGGAGATTCCGATCTTTGCCGCGATTGCGATGAGCGGTATCCAAGGGAACAGCGGGACCAGGAAATGCCTGGGGGCATCGGGCTTCTTCTTTCTCAGCGAGAGTAATGATATATTGACAAGTATGAACAGGAGAAGGATGAGGATATCTGCCGCACTGGCAACCTGCTCTATCGGTAGGAAGACTGATATTCCAATGATGATGACGCCGCTCAGTATGATAGCGGTGGCAGGCGTCTGGTTCTTAGGATGCAATTTCCCGAAGATAGCGGGAAGGTTGCCATCCCGGCCCATGGCGAATGAGACACGGGATGAGGAGAATATGACGGAGTTCACCGCAGCTATCGACCCTATTACAGTTCCGATCGCTATCAGCGCCGAGCCCAAAATAGGCACGACATTCTCGGATGTACGGGCCAGAGCCTCCTCTCCCCAGGATGCGACGTTCTCCCAGCCAGAGGCACCGATTGTAACGAATGTTATCGTGATGAACAGAACGGTTGAGATTATCAGACACATGAACATGGCCCGAGGAATCGTTCTCTCGGGGTTCTTGGCCTCCTCACCAGTCTGGGCCACGATCTCGTATCCCTCGAATATCATGAAAGTGAATCCCATGGAGGAGGCGATACTCACTAGTCCAAAGGGCATGAAAGGCTCGTAGCTGCTCTCAGGGTTGGGCATTCCAAGTATCGCTGCAAGCGCGAAAGCGATATAGGTCACGACAATAACCACGAGAAGTATGGAGACGTATACTCCGGACTTGCCGGTTCCCTTCACCCCTCTATAGTTAAGGTAGCTGAACGCCAGTGCGATAATCACCGCGAATATCTTGACCACCATTTCAGAGGGTATCCCAAGGTCTATGTTGTAACGGTCGAATATCCAGAGCATTCCGGCTCCGAATCCTAGTACATAGACGCCGCAGGCGATGCAGTGACCAACCCATGACATCCAACCCCCTAAGAATCCAAAGGGAGGAAACAATCCCTCCTTCACCCAGAGATATCCTCCACCTGTTTCAGGGAAGGCGCTGCTGAGCTCGGCATAGGAAAAGGCGGTGAAAAGCGTCACTATGAAGTTGAGGGCGAGAGCTAGAAGTAGGGCAGGGCCGGCAATGCTTACACCAAACCCCACCAAGATGAAAATCGTAGACCCAATGTTGGGGCCCACTCCGATCATGAGAACCTCAAGTAGGCCCAAATCTCTCTTCAGAGAGACTTCGACCGTACTGGAGTGTTCACCGCCCTTTTCCTGAGTCATGCTTGAACTTGCGTTAATTCTGTCTATCGTTATAAGAGTTTCAGTCAAAGGATAAGCTGTTAATTCATTCTGAAGAATCATGCTGGCTTAAAAGAACGAAGTCGAGTGTGGAAGTAGAAGACAGCCTGCAGTTTGGTCCCAGAGGTGTCCCCGACATCAATGAATCGAATGAAACCGAAATTCGTAGGTCTCCTACAATTCCGATCCTGATCTCATTGTCTCAAGAAGAAAGGGAGTAGAATATTCTGCACTCAAGGATGAATGTTCATCGTATCGGATCTAGTGCAGGGAGCGGCATATGAGAAGGGGGCTTGATGTCGTCCGCTGGCTATCAGCTCGACAACAGAGCCATCGCCTCTAACCATCAAGGCACCAATTCCCTTCCTCCGAAACTCACGAATATGTCGAAGAACCAGTGCCTGTTTCTCCGACGGCATTGCAATATAACTCTTGACCGAGAACATAGTGTAGTTGCTTGCCTGTCTCAGAGCCCCTTTCCAATCCGAAAGCTTCATCTCTACTGCCACCTCGATCCTTCCTTCCCTAATTCCGACGACATCTGGAATGCGCCAGCATATCCTGTACTCGTTGATGGGGTGCAGACCCTCTTTGAGTATCCATTCATTGATGAATGGTCTGAGCTCCTCCTCCAGTTCCATTCTCGATCACCGTCATTGACTCCATGGTCATGATTTGGACCGTACTTCAATCAACTCATAGGAGGCGGCCGAAAGTTGCTTTTGATATCGAACCGGTATCAGATGGGGAAGGTGATCAGCTGAGAAGATTGCATCCAGACAAGCTAAAAGTGAGATTCTTGGCTCCCTGCAATTCAACAGGGCCGGAGACGCCAAGGAAGTACACCCTCACGCACTCAGATCTTTCAGGGGATCTCTTTCTGACAGTGGCGGCCGATCATGATCTCCAGCAAATATCTGGAATGTACACTCGTTTTATGAGGGACGAGGTGCTAGAAGAATGACACCTTCAAGGGAATAGAAGATTGGAAATTTCTCTGCATGTAAGCGGTGGCGTTGTCCTGGGAACAAAAACGTTCAGGGATAGGACATTCCGAAGGGAACTCCCCCTTGCCTTGGAGGCGATAAGGTATGGAGACAGGGTTTTCTTCGATGCACACCCCGAATTCGATGTTGCTAAAATAGTCGTGCATTTCCAATCCTCTTACCCAAGATATGATCCATGGGAGGAATGGGGCACACCTTCAGATTACACCTGATGCCGACATTGAACTAGAGCAACGGATCAGGTTGCCTATCTGGGTGCAGGTGAGGAAGTGATGCCCTGTGAATTACCAACCCTCCCTCGAATTTCATCGCCCTGTTGAGGACTAACCTCTTGCCCATGTCGGAGACGGCATACACGGGAATTGCCACCCCGATCTGGATCTTGGATTTGGGAGCCACAACCTCTCTTACCTGCTTGGAGGCGCAGGCCCAAACGATGTCGGCGTACTTCGCCAGCGTCTCTGCCTGGTCGAAATCGATGCCGGTCGTGTGAACGGCCATGATTATCGGCGGTTTTCCGGTTGCCTTGCCCATCTCCCAAAGCTGCTTGGCCTCGAAAGCCCTCAATCCAGTGATGGTTACCGCAATCTTCTCGAACCCCAATTCAATGGCCTTAGCATACCCTTTAACCTGGTCGATCTCGCATTCATTGCCCAGAAGGGTGCATTCTCGGTTCTCAAGGCCCTCCTGTATCTCCACAACCGGCTCCGTCATCATCAATCCGGTCATGTGGGCCCCCACCGCCTGCAGCACTTCACCATTTGTTACTATAATTGTTCCAGCACCTTCACACACCACCACGGCAGCATCCACTAGGGATTCGCTCATTCCATCCATAATCATCTCGGAAGCGCCGAAACTGACCGGGGTCTCATCAAGCTCCAAAACCCTGTCTGGACCATACATCCCAAGCTCCTGAATGTGCTCTCTGAGTACTCTCTCCACAGTCTCTCTCGACTCCTTGTCGCAGCCGTAAAGATCCTTTCGAAGGGGACAGCTTCTAATCTTAGGGTCTGAAAGAACCTTGATTTTTCCGTCCTTGACAAGAACCAGGGCTTTCGCCATCTCCAGTAAATGCTCAGGCATGCATATCACTCCAATATGAACCAAGGGTTTTTCTCATGAGGTAATTGTTACCTCTCTGGCATATGAAATTGTACCCAAGTTTTCTATAGAAATCAAATGCCCCAACGTTCGTTGTCTGCACCCATAGTTCAACCGAGTCCATACCTAAGAGGATGGCCAGAGCCTCGATACGTTGCATCATCCGCATACCGTACCCTTTCCGCTTCAGGCCCTTGGGAACTTGGATAGAGTTAATGAACAGGGAACACCCCCTTGGCTCCACGTTGAAATAGCCAGAGGTGATCCCGTCCACCTCCATGATCTCGGTGTTCGATTCAGGATCCTTGAGCATATCCAATAGAGTCTCGTCCTGCCATTTTACTCCCCAGGCGGACCAAATGACTGGAGCCATGTTCTCCCGGCTCATTCTAAGGATTTCGGGGATATCATCTTGTCTCATCCTGCGGAAAAGACAACACTTGGACACAAGGCAATAGAGGCCTGCCATAACTAAAAACCCTTCGTATCTTATTGAAGACATTTGGTTGATGGGAAGAATATAAATATGCTGAAATGTTGAATGGGCATTGGTGAGATAGCTATGGTGACCATCAGTGATGAGGCACTGAAGTTCATTAATGAACTTCTTGAGAAGAATGATAAGAAGGGTTACGGTATTCGCATTTATCTGGCCGGTATGGGCTGTTCCGGCCCCCAGTTCGGGATGGCCTTCCAGGACGCTGCGAAGGAGGGGGACATCGAGGAGAAGATGGACGGATTTTCATTCTACTTCGATGACGAGACCCACATGGCCCTGGATGGAGCATCTATCGACCTGGTCGACACGGCAAACGGTAGTGGTCTAATCATCCAGAATCCAAATGTCTCGGGATGCTCCTCTTGCGGCGGCAGCTGCCATTGAGCGTAACCATTTCCTTTTCAACTTATTCTGAAGTTGTAGTTCTATTGCTCTAACCCAGATTGATTTAATTACTTTGATTCTTCCAGCAATGCATCTCACATCTTGTGTTCAGAGATTTAGAACAATGTCTTTCCAGATCGAACTAAGTTCGATGCCCGATACCGGAGGGATTTTCGGTGACGGGGGAGAAACATTCATCTATGCTCCCAGTAATCCGAACAGGTGTTCGTCGAGCACCCCCTTATCCGTGATGAAGCGATCGAGGAGAGGGACTACCAGAGGAACCTGGCGAAAACGGCCCTCAAACACTCCACGCTTGTAGTACTCCCCACGGGCATGGGGAAGACCGTTGTGGCTCTCATGGTTATAGCCGAGGTCCTGCGGATTAAGGGGGGGAAAGTCCTATTTCTGGCACCGACCAAGCCCCTGGTGGAGCAGCACTCGTCGTTCCTCGAGAATAATCTTGTGGGAAAGGACATCCTTACCCTCACTGGTGAGGTCTCTCCCGAGGAGAGAGAGGTACTGTGGATTGAGAACGATGTCATTGTCTCCACGCCCCAGGTCGTCGCAAATGATCTTCGCCATGAGCGGGTGAGCCTGAGAGAAGTGAATCTGATCATCTTTGACGAGGCCCACAGGGGAGTGGGCTCGTACGCTTACGTCCAGGTAGCGGAGGAGTACAAGCCCTACGGGGGCTTGATCTTGGGCATGACCGCATCACCCGGATCAAGTAAGGAGAAGATCGATCAAGTTTGCAGGAATCTTGGAATCGAGAAGCTGGAGATCCGTTCTGAGAGTGATCCGGATGTGGCTCGCTACGTCCACGACGTGAACATCAATTGGGTCGAGGTCGATCTGCCAAAACTAATGATGGACATCCGAGAGGTGCTGGACTCAATGTATTCTGGCTATGTCAAAGAGCTTGTTGGCATGGGGCTGATGAGCAAGGGCAGACCTCCCTCGAAGAAGTATCTTCTGGAGATCAGCTCTTCCGTCCAAGCAAGGCTTCGATCCGGGGAAAAAAGAAGGCATCTCTACAGAGCCGTAAGCCTCGTCGCAATGGCCATCAAGGTGGGACATGCCATTGAGATGGTTGAGACCCAGGGGATGACAGCACTCAACGCCTACCTTGAGCGACTGGATCAGGAAGCATGCTCCAAAGAAGGATCGAAGGCCTCAAGGGAGATAGCCCGGTCAGAGGAGTTCAAGAAGGTAAGGAAGATCTCCTCCAATGCCAGAATAGAGCATCCTAAGCTCTCAAGAATCATGAGCATTGTCTCAAATCAAGTTCTGGCCAAGCCGGATTCCAGAGTTCTTGTATTCACCCATTACAGGGATACCTGTGATCTAGTTACAGGCAAGTTAGAGATGATAGAGGGGGCTAGGGTGGGTAAGCTAATAGGCCAGTCAGAGCACTCTGGAGACAAAGGACTGAAGCAGAAGGAACAGGTCGCCCTCCTTGAGCGATTCAGGACAGGTGAGCTCAATGTGGTGGTGGCAACCTCAGTAGGAGAGGAGGGTCTGGACGTCGCTTCGACCGACCTTGTGGTCTTCTACGAACCCGTCCCTTCAGAGATAAGGACTATCCAGAGGAGAGGAAGGACTGGAAGGAGTAGGGCGGGTAGAGTGGTGATACTCATCGCAAGGGGTACGAGGGACGAAGCATATTATTACAGCTCCATGAAGAAGGAGAAGGCTATGAAGAAACGCCTTTCCAGCCTTCAGAAGAAAACGGATGTCCATGGAACAAGTGATCAAGGGGCTGAAAGACAACGGACCCTTCAAGATTTCTGATGTCTTCTTTCAAATAGCTAGCCAGCGGTCTTTCGATTCGGCCTCTTCCAAGAGGAAATGATTTGTAAACCTCGGAGCCTATTATAATCCTGCTTGGGGGAGTAAGTTGAAATATCTAATCCTGGCAATGTTCAATTGTTGCCCGAACTAGGAGGAGTGCGATGGTACGCTTGGTGCTCACCTGTGATAGAACGCTAACCAGCAGTTTCAGGAATATACCAATGTTGGATTTCTTGGGCTGTGCGCCTTCGGAGAAGGTTCCGCATTTCCTCTACGGTGGGTTGGATACCCAACTACCATGCGAGAACGGAATACTGAAGATCGCTCCCTACTCCACGAGAAAGGTGGAGGCCTCGCTGATCAACGATGGGTTTGAGGGGCTCGTATTGGCACATCCAGACCAGACTGAGAGATTCATTGACGAGGGGACAAGGGTGGTTGGGATATCGGCCATGGATCCTATGGGTCTTGGTCCCGTGACCATGATGTTCACCGTCGGGGGATCATACACATCCTTTACCAAGCTGGCTTTCCTGAATCTAGTAAGGAAGCTTTCAAACCTCCGCGAACGGCGTTCCCTTGACTTCAAGATCGTCGTCGGAGGTCCGGGGGCATGGCAGGTGCTCACCTACGAGGACTGGCAATCCATGGGAATCGATCATGTGGTCATGGGAGAGATCGATCACAGGGCCATTGAGGTTATGGAGTCCATTGAACTAGGTGATGCCGAGGGCGTGGTCGCTGCGAACGGGTTCCCCAAGGCAGATGAACTCCAGCCAATACGGGGGGCTTCCTACGATGGTCTTGTGGAGACCATGAGAGGCTGTGGGAGGAACTGCCGATGGTGCGACCCCAGTAACCGCAGGGTAAGGGAGGTTCCCATTGAAACTCTGCTCACCGAGATCGCGGTGAACACCAAGAACGGGGTGGACCACATATCACTCCATAGCGAGGATTTTTTTCAGTATGGCCTGGAGGATAAGAAAGGGTTCACACCCAACACTGACAGGATAGTGGAGTTGTTGGAAACCGCAATGGCACAGCCAGGGGTGAGGGTAGCAAACCCTACGCACGGCAGCATCGCCCCGGTGGTCGCGGACCCATCGATGATAAGAAGATTGTCTATCGTGGGAGAAGCAGGCCCAGATCATTGGATGGGAATCCAGATGGGCCTTGAAACTGCTTCCAGTAGACTTCTGAGCAAGTACATGGGTAACAAATCCAAACCCTTCTCCCCAGAGGAGTGGCCTGAGGTCGTTATCAGGGGAACATGCATCCTCAATTCAAACTACTGGTTTCCGGCTTTTACCGCGATTGTCGGTCTTCCGGATGAAACGGAGGAGGACGCCCTGGAAACTGCCAGAATGGTGGTCACCATGGAGAAGATTTTGGAAGAACGTCTTGGAGAGAAATGCCATTTCTCTGTGACCCCCTTGGCGTACATTCCAATGGGCTCACTTAGGGGAGGGGAGCCTTTTGATATAACCAACTCCCTGAACGAGGGGCGCTTCCTGATGATCTATCACTCCTGGAAACACCTTGTTAAGGAGATTCCCAAGTTCACCAAGTCCGCAATGACGGGCAATCCATTCAACCGCCTGGTCTTCTCTCCCTTCACCCGGATCGGGTCCAGGATAATTCTGAATATTCTCCGCAGATGGGGCATAAGGCAGGGCTTCGATCCCGATCAGCCAATTGATCTTTTGGACATTGATATCAGATCCGATGACGTCCAAGGTCTTTGATGACATCATTTGTCTTCAACGATAAATACCTGCAAGGCGTTTGATGTGACATGCTCTTTCGTGACCTGGTGGAGGTGTTCGATTCCCTAGAGTCAACCGCCAGCCGGCTGGAGATGACAGATTACCTATCGGATTTCTTCTCCCGTGTCAGCTGCAATGACATCGACAAGATCGTGTACCTCACCCAGGGAAAGCTTTTCCCTGACTTCTACCCTGAGAAGTTGGGCATCGCGGATAAACTCCTGCTGAAAGCCCTTGCTTTCACGAGTGGGATCAAGGAGAGCGAGATCCAGGAAATCTGGCTTAGAGAAGGGGATCCTGGAATCGTTGCCAGGGAGGTGTTTGGGAGGAAGAAGCAGACTGCTTTGTTCTCCGAGCAACTCACACTGAACAGAGTACATTCCAACCTCGTAAGGATAGCCAGGGCTGAGGGAAGTGGCTCTCAAGATTTGAAGATGAAGTTGCTGGCTGATATCCTGCATGACGCAACACCCGACGAGGCAAAATACCTTTCCAGGATAGTTACTGGGAGAATGAGGTTGGGCGTGGCCGCAGCCACCGCTGTGGACGCTCTTTCCCAGGCCTTTGGTGGCAAGGAACACAAGCCCGAGGTGGAGAGAGCGTTCAACATCTCCTCGGACCTGGGAATGGTGGCCTACACTTTATGCAGCGAGGGGTTGGATGGCCTATCCCATCTGAGTGTTAAGGTTGGAAATCCCATCAGGGCGATGTTGGCAGAGAGGCTCGCCTCGCCGGAGGAGATACTCGCGAAACTTGGAGGAACGGCTGCTTTCGAGTACAAGTACGACGGCGTGAGAGTTCAGGCACATATCTCGAAGGATGAGATCAGGCTGTTCTCAAGGAGGCTTGAGGATCTTACTCCCCAGTTCCCAGACGTGGTTTCAGATCTCAGGGATGCTTTTACGGGGGGCGAGGCCATCGTTGAGGGAGAGTGCGTCCCCATCGACATCAATACCGGTGAGATGCTGCCTTTCCAGGAGGTATCGCACCGTCGGGGCCGTAAGTATGGACTGGAGGACGCCATTGAGGACTACCCGGTCCGAATATTCCTATTTGACTGCCTATATCTTGACGGGGAGGACCTGACCGAGCGGCCCCTCTCCATCAGGAGGAAGGCCCTCGAAGGTATCATCGATCAGGGTAACGGAGCCCGTTTGTCGGAGATGCGGATTCTCGAGGACACGAAGGAAGTGGAGAATTTTTTCAACAGGGCCCTACAGGACGGTTGCGAGGGACTAATGGCCAAATCGATAGGTGAAGGGTCCGTGTACAGGGCTGGAGCTCGTGGATTCCTATGGATCAAATACAAGAAGGAATACAGGTCGGAGATGACTGACACAGTGGACCTGGTAGCGGTCGGGGCTTTCGCTGGTAGGGGAAGAAGAGGCGGGGTGTACGGAGCGCTCCTAATGGCAACCTACAACGAACAACGGGACAAATTCGAGACGGTATGCAAGTTGGGCAGCGGGTTCGACGACGAGTTCCTAGCCGCTCTCCCGGGGTTACTGGAACCGTACAAGGAAAGTGTGAAGCATCACCAGGTTGAATCCAAGATGGATGCTGATTTTTGGTTCGAACCTTCGCTGGTGCTCGAGGTCCTTGGCTCGGAGATAAGCCTCAGCCCGATCCACACCGCTGCATTCTCCATGATTCGCGAGGGGGCTGGGTTGGCGATTCGTTTCCCCAGATTCACTGGAAGAACAAGGGAAGACAAGGGGCCGAGAGAAGCAACTAGCTCTGAGGAGCTAGAGGCCATGTATAAGCACCAATTAAAGAGGGTAGAATCCTAATTCTACGAAAATGTTTATAAATGGAACGAATATAGCGAGTCCCGATGGAACTCGAGCTCATCGAGAAGGACAAGGACTCTATCAAGATAAAGTTCATTGATCCAGAAATGACGATTATCAACCCCCTGGTCACCGAACTCTTGAATGATGAAGTGGTGGCTGCGGTCGACTACTGGGCCGGTCACCCCGATCTGGAATCTCCCACGCTCTATGTGAAGGTCGAAAAGGGCAAACCGCAAACCGCTCTGAAGAGGGCGGCGAAGAACCTATCGAACCAATTCAAGGAAGCCAGGGAGAAACTCAAGAAGGATCTGAAGTAGGTGCCATGGCCTGCGTCGAATGTCATACCCGGGAAAGGAACCTGGGTTTCGAAGTTTTCTACACAGAAACACCAGGTATAGAGGGAAGGCTGAGGGACACCCCTGAGGACTTCAGGGTGGAAGAGATTCCAGAATTCCCTCCGGAATCCGGTGACGGGCGATTCACCATCGCAAAGGTCACCTCCAACAACTGGGAGACCAACAGGCTCATCAGACAATTGTCCAGAAACCTCCATATCTCACGGAACCGCATCGGATTCGCAGGAACCAAGGATAAAAGGGCAGTAACCACTCAGCTCATGTCCTTCGAGGCACCGCTTGAAGAAGTCGTTTCCATCCAGATGCCTGGGGTGGAGATCACCGATGCCTACCGAGCCCGGAGAAAGATCAACATTGGAGACCTGGTGGGCAACGCCTTCGAGTTGAGGGTTGTTGATTGTTCTACCAGAGGCGAGCAGCTATTGGAGAGGATCAAGAGTGTACTGACTCCCCTCCAGGAGCTTGGAGGTTTTCCCAATTACTTCGGCATTCAGCGATTCGGGTCACTAAGGCCAGTTACCCACACCGTCGGGAAACAGATCGTTCATGGGGATTTTGAGGGTGCCGTGAGAACCTATGTGGCCACACCGACACCATGGGAGATGGAGGAATCCAGGGATGCAAGGAAGAGGCTACACGAGGAATGGGATTTTAAATCAGCCCTTGGGTACTTCCCCCAGAGGCTGACCTTCGAGAGAGTCGTCATAGACCATCTTGTAGAATACCCCGAAGACTATTCCGGAGCGCTTAAAAGGCTTCCTACTAACCTCCAGATGATGTTCGTTCACGCTTACCAATCGTACATGTTCAATCGAATTCTTTCTGAGAGGATCAGGAGGAATATGCCCCTTAACTCTCCTCTAGTGGGAGATGTGGTCCTCCCAATGACCAAGGACTGGATTCCGGACCACGAGTTATTCATACCCGTGACAGAGGAAAACATCGACCTCGTGTCCAAGCAGGTTTCCGAGGGCAAGGCGTTCGTGTCAGGTGTGCTGTTCGGCTCTGAAAGCGAATTCGCCGAAGGAGATATGGGGGCCCTGGAAATATCTGTCGTGGAATCAGAAGGACTGAAGAAGGAGGATTTCATCGTCCCTGAGATCCCGCATTGCAGCTCAAAGGGAAGCAGGAGAGAACTGATCTGCAGGTTCTGGGACTTTTCGAACTCGGTCGATGGTGATACGGCTACATTCAAGTTCAAGTTGGGAAAAGGATGCTATGCCACCTCCCTCTTGAGGGAGTTCCTCAAGGTCGACCCCATTGGATACTAGGGCCATTCAAAGCCGAGACCAGTCCCTGGGCTCCTTTTCCTGTCTTTCCTCGTGATCAAGCGGAAGGGTCTTTCCGTTGGATGGTGGTAAATCATCCTTCTTGCTCTGGGATTTTGGCCTGTCCTTGGATAGGGGAGCCTTGCACCTGGGACATTTTCCCTCTTTCAAGCAATCGTTACAGAGCATGGTCTCGCAGGATGGACATTGAGCGGTTGCGAGCGAGCCATGGAACAGACATCGTCTGTCCTTCAAGCTGTCGGTGTCGACCTTGGTGGGCTCTTCCTTCTTATCATTACCGTAGAACCGGTCGTAAAGTTCCTTCTCCCTCTGCACTGGAGAGGGGGGCTTCTTGGTGGTGACTGGGGCAACTGGGACCCTCCTGCTGTCCTCCAAGGATATTGGTCCTTGGGCCCCGTGGAACTCTTTGACCTTGACACCAGCGGTGCGATATCCTTCCGTCTTCAGGGAATCCATCACCGCCATGAGCTTCCTGGCGGTGTACAGGCCTACTCCCAGACTCTCCATGATCCCCAGCAGGTTGCGCTGTTCCTCCGGAAGGTCCATTGCCCTCCGTAGATGGTATTCGGTATCCTCGTCCCTTATTCCTGAGGACATCTCCATCTCGTTCACTTTCTCGATGTAGGAGAGCACCCGTTTGGCCTTTTTGATATTCCTTTCGGGAAGGGCCATGAGGACATCGGGCAATCTAAGACCATAGCGTGAGACACTGGGGTTTCGGTAACTTGATAACAGAACCTTGCGTGAGAGATCCTCGTACTCCTTGAACTCAGCCCTTGTGAGAGAGGATAGGCTCAAAGGCTCCCGTATCTCAAGGAACTCCATCACATCGTCCAAATATGCATAGGGTACTCCGCATTCCCTGAACGCCTCCTCTCTTGTGATCTTCTTGTTCTGGCGGTACTCGTACTCCATGATTTTCTCGGCCATGCCAGCGATCTCCCCCTCTCTGAGCTTCTTCTCTGCTTGCCTTCTTCCTTCTGCCGCAGAGTCCATTCCAGGATCGATCTCCAGTGCCTTCTCGAAGGCCCGCTTGGCGGGTTCGTGCTTGCCCATGGCGAGCAATATCATTCCCTTACCGTTCCAGGCGATTTTGTCGTCAGCATCGATGCCTAGGGCGGAATCGTAACTCCTTAAGGCCTCCTCCTGCTTTCCTGCCCTCTCCATCAGGGATGCCCTGTTGAGCCAGACCTTCTTATCCCTTGGGTCTATCTCCAGTGATCGGTCAAAGCACTCCATCGCCCTCTCCATATTGTTGAGCCTCATGTTGACCACTCCCAGCCGGTTCCAAACACCGGAGTCATTAGGCTCCATTGAGGCGGCTCTCTCATAGCTGTCGAGTGCTTCCATCATCCTTCCAAGCTCCTCTAGCGCCCTGCCTTTGGACTTGAAGATCTGGCAATCGGCTACCCCAAGCTCTATGGAATGGTTGTAGCTGTCAACTGCCTCCTCAAATCTCTGGAGCTTGAACATCGCGCCGCCCTTGTACTTCCATACCTCACCGTTCCGTCGGTCCAGGGTGATGGCCCTGTCGAAGGCGGCAACCGCGTCATCATACCTTTCCAAGGAAGCAAGGGCTCTCCCCCTATCCATCTGGAACAAGGCTATGCTGGGGGACATCTCCACACACTTATCGAAGACCTTCAGGGCTTCGTTGTACTGGCCGAGTAGAAGAAGGGCTCTTCCCTTATTGTTGAGAATGTTGGCATCAGAAGCGTCCAATCTCCAGGCTCTATCGAAGCATTCAACTGCCTCGCCATAACGGCCCAAAGAGATCAGGGCAAGGCCCTTCCTATTGAATAGCATCTTGTCTCCAGTATCTAGCTGGATGGCCATCTCGTAAGATGATATGGCCTCCTCAGCTCTTCCCAATCGCTCAAGCGCACCTCCTCTGTCAACATAAGCCATCTTATTCTTGGCATCCAAACGTAGGATCTCGTTGCATATCTTGATGATCTCCGACGGATCCCCCTTGACGATGACCGAGAGCTTCTTGTGCTCAAATATCCCAATATCAGTGGGATCCAGCTCGATGGCACGATCGAAGGCCTTTATCGCTTCATTGTTCCTGTCTAGGTTCTGGCATGCTATTCCCTTGTCCACCCAGGCATTCTTATTCTTGGGATCGATCTTGATTATCTGGTCGCAGACTCTGATGATGTCATCCGACCGCCCAATGAATTTGAGCGAGTATTTCTTAGCCTCGAGAATGTCAATGTCCCTTCTGCCAAGTTCCAGGGCTCGGTCGTAAGAATCCACCGCTTCTTGGTGCCTCCCCATCTTAGACAGGACCTGGCCGCGTCTGAAGTGGACGAACTTGTTCTCCAAATCCATAGTAACAGCCTGATCGTAGCACATGAGGGCATCGGACATGCGGTCAAGCCATTCGAGGGCTACCCCCTTGCTAATCCAGATATTCTTGTCAGAGGGGTCGATGCCCAATGCATTGTCATAGCAGGCAACAGCTTCCTCGAACCTCTTGGAGCTTTCCAGGGCCAGTCCTTTGGAGTACCAGAGTCGCTTATCATTCTGGTCCAATTCGATCGCCGAGGTGAAGGCCTCAGTGGCCTCATCATACTGGCCCAAGGCATACAGCGAATCGCCCTTCACTCTCCAGAATGTGATATTCGAAGGGAACTTATCAGCTCCGTCAGAGACCCTGTTCAAGGCATCCTCAAATCTTCTCACGGAGAACATTGCCACAGAAATATCCTGGATCAGCTTCTCGTCATTCGGGTCCATCTCCAATGCTTTATCGTAGACCTGGATTGCCTCCAGCTTCCGATCGAGCCTGTCGAGTGCTACAGCTTTGTCAATAAGAATATCCTTGTTGGCCGGGTTCAGCTCTAGTATCCTATCACAGGCATCAAGGACCGCTTTGTCCTTACCAAGGTGTTTCTGGGCCTCCTCAATCAAAATGAACGTATCCTCGTAATCCGGCCGGATCTTTGCGGACCTCTCAAGGGGTTTTATTGCATCCTTGTACCTATCGGTCCGGATCATTGCCAGACCAAGGTCATGAAGGGCATCGGCATCCTCTGCCCTCAGAGATATAAGCTCGGAACATACAATCTCCAGATCGGGGTACTTCTTCAGATTGCGGAGCACGATTCTCATCCTGGTCAGGAGCTCGGGCTCCTTCTGGAACTTGACCATGGTAGCCTGGATCTCCATCATCGCTTCATCGTACTCCTCCAACTCGATGAGGGCATCCATCTTGATCAGGAAGGTGGGCAGATCCTCGTCCTTGACGGAAAGGATGCGGGAGCAACATTCTGCCAACTCTTCATATCTCTCCAATCTCTTGAGAATCGAGCATTTTCCATCCAGTGCTGGCATATAAACAGGATCTATCTCCAGGGACCTGTTGTAGGCGACAATGCTCTCGTCCAACTCTCCCATCTGGTCTAGCAGGGATCCCTTCTCTGCCCAGATGTGTTTGTCCACCGGATCCAAGCGAAGTGCTTTTGAATAACTCTCCAGAGCTTCGTATAGATCATCCTTCTCCCGGAGAGCTCTGGCCTTGTTCAGATGAGCTGAAAAGGAGTTTCTATCTATCTCGAGGACATTATCGTATGCTTCTACAGCTGACACATACTCCCCTTTCATGAGAAGGACCCTGGCCCTATCCAAGAGAAGGTAAATGTCTCTTGGAGCCTCCTCCAGTCCAGTCTCGAAAGATTCGAGAGCCTCTTCCAGCTTGCCTTCGCCCATGAGGGTCTCGCCTTTCTTCCTGAGCCAATCCCCCTTGTTCTCGCTCCTATCGACGAGCTTGTCATACACGACAATGTCCAGAGGGTCCATCTGCTGGACCCTCTTGAGGGACTCGACGGATTCTTCGTCCCTGCCTGCATCATGCAGCAGCTCTGCCTTCTCCATCCATAGGGACTTATCATCTGGATTGTCACGGATCGCTTTATCCAGGATGTCGATTGCCTCGGTCTCAGACCCAATGGCGAATAGGGCCCTTGCCTTGATGGTAAGGGCTACTCCGCTCTGGGAGGATGCCTCAAGTGCCTTATCCGCAACCTTGTTCGCCTCATCCGGCCTTTCACAGGTGATGTAGGCTCGACTCAACTGCGAGAGTGTCTCGATGTATGTCGCCTGGTTCTCCTGCTTGCTGGGCATTCCCTTGAACAGCATCACCTTGGCCCTCTCGAGACTCTCCAGCGCTGAATCGACGTTGCCGCCAGCGACGCTTTGTTGAGCATTCTCGATGGACCTCTGTGATTTCTTGATAGCCCTCAGATCACTGTCGAGCAGAGAGTCAAAAAAACCCATCCCATTCACCTGTGCTGGTTAAATATCCGGCAATGCTCAAAAAGCTTTGGTCATAGTATGAGAAAACGAAATTGAAATGATACTTTCATTAAAAATCGTCTGACAATAAGAATATTTTAAGTTCACACTGGTATAATGATGATTCCCATTTTTACGTCTGACAATTGTTTTCAAAATTTATATATATAATGATAAAGATTATCATTATTGTCTGACGTAAGTCGGACAAGGGGGAAACCCCAAAGGGATGGGATAACTTGACAGGAGATTTCGACGCAAGTCAGTTGGAAATTGCTGAGGACGTCATGGATTGGATGAAGAACCACACCCTCAGAGACCTCACCGACATCGCTATCGAGATGGAGGAGAACGGCGAGAACGCTAAAGAAGTCTGGGAATTCATCCAGGAGCTTAACTTGGTTGCTAAAGAAGGGGTTATGGACCTGAAGAGCTCCGAAATATCGACGAAGGAGCCTGCCCACGCTTGATTGAACTCTCCAGGGGGGCATATGAGTCCCCCTAAACCTCCTCTTGACTGTTCTTGGTCTATTCACTACCTTAATAATACTCCGTCTTTCCAACATTGAACCTAAAGAGGTCACCGCTAAGCATTTAATATGGAATTGAGATTAGGTGCCAGAAGCAGGTGTGGTCTAGTCTGGTTAGGATTTTGGCCTTCCAAGCCAACAGCTCGGGTTCGAATCCCGACGCCTGCACCACAACAGCATCTCATGATCAGGATTTCGATTTCTATTTGGGGACTACATCACATAGAGACTCCATAAATGATTTCACAGCTGGTTCACTTTTATAAGGAGAAGTAGAGATCCCAATGATGTTATTGGCGTATAGCCACGCATTTATGATATCGAACACTGGAGATCGAGTTTACTGGTAACGAGATAATGACCAATGGCGAATAGGCTGCAGTGTAGACTAATGTTCATTTTCTAATAGTACTGGGCTAAAGAAAAAAGAAGAAATTAGAGAAGAGGTTTAAGGCATGTACCAGTCGTAGTATGTTTGGTCACCATCGACGTAGAAATCATAGAAGTCAGGGTATGGGCCAGTGATTGTGTGGTCCTCAGCCGGTGGAGTCCAATCGGTGAATGGAACAACCAGGATGAACGGAACCTCCGTACCAATAGGGATGATCAACCCCGTGTTCTTCTGACTTGAGGTTGAGGTGATTGTCTGGATGGTATCAATGTGGTAATCACCTGCTGCATACCCCGGGAAAAGATCTTCGTAAGGATCGATCCAAGGATCATAGTTCTCCCAGATTGGGTCCAAATCCACTATTTCGTTGGAATAGACTCTCGGTGAGGAGAGAGGGACCATGGGATTGAGCCCTGGTTCCAGAACCGTGATGTTGACCCAGACGAACTCCCCAATATTCTTTTGCGGCCAATCATATTTTCCAGTGTCAAAGAGGCACACGTTCACATCCCCTGAGCCAGAATATGATCCGGCTGGAGTCTCGAGAGTGATTGCTGTGGCCGTTCTCTCAACACTGACCTCGTAATCGCCGTTCAGCATCCTTGTTATGTTAATATAGCTGTTGCCACCCGAATCGTAGATGACGGCCTCAAAGGTCATGTCGATCTGGGTGAGCTCACCACCCTTGTAGACTTCCGTTACGTTAAAATTCATTCCGAAGTCGTTGTAATCGAAGTCTCCGTTATACCAGTCCTCGTAGCCTATGTAGGCGTTGCCTGTCTCTGGGAAGGTGATGATCTCCTCATATTCCTGGATATGGTAGCTGAAATACATCGCCCAGTTCTTGCCTTCGAAGTCCTCGCCGTCACCCCATGCAGTCTCGCACGGGAAGCACCTAACGCTGACCGAATCGAGGAACATTCCTAGCGAGTCGGCATTACCCGTTTCCACGAAAGCAAGTGTGGATATATCCTCTGGTGAGAACAATATCACTGACTCATCGTACCAAATAGTATTGCTATCTCCCGGGCCCGACAGGCCGAAAATGGGCTCGTCCTCCCAATACACTTCTATCTGGTTGTCACTGTGACCGGGCCTGGGCGACCATGAGAAGCCTACCTGGCAGTATTGCCCAGTTGAAAGGTCCTGCGAAATATTGACTGAGGCTGGCTCGTTGGTGAGCCCACTATCCGGTCCGTCCCAGTCCGTGTCAAGCTCCGCATATTGGTCGCCGGTATTGGGCAGCCATCCGTTCACCCCCCCATGAAGCTCGAGATGGGCAGGATATGGTCTTTCCCATCCTCCGTACGATGAGGCTCCATCAAACCACTCCACATCCCAACCCAAGCCGGGAGTGCCACTGTCGTAGATGTCCCATTGTTGTGGTGTATCAACAACGGGAGATTCAAAATCTCCATTTATCACGAGCTCAGGACCGAGTTTCCAGGACAGGCAGCAGACCACAGCGTGAGCCGCGATAACAACATCTGTTTCACACGGAACCCATGCCTCATCTAACGGAATCGTGTAGGTGTATGATTGTGTGAATTCATCGTGAGATTCATTCTTGTACTCGAAATGGCCTGGAATAGGATTGCCCTTCTTGGTCTGAGGTATTTCTCCTAGGGTTAGGTTAACAGCCAAATGTGTCTCCACTAGGTAGCAGTCGCCATCTGTGTTAAATTGCACATAGAGAAATTCCTGGTCATTCCACACACTGACATCCCCGACTATCATCGCAGATTCGGGGTTGCCACCGCCCGCGATAAGATCCACAACCATGGGATCTGACTCAGTATGGGCTTGAATACTGGGTGACGCCACGATTATGGTCGCGAGCAACATGCTGAACATTATCAGCACGCAGATTGCTCGTTTGGCAATCATTATTTCTTACCCCCCTGATCGTGATAATATTCTCTAATTAGATACTATTATCACAATTGTATTGACTTTCTATTTCAGCATTGAAGCTTAAATGTTTGGGTTTAGCAATTAATAGATATCGATATCGATTTTGATAATCAAGTCTCTGATTCATTCTTACGCGTTTTCGGTTTTCCAATCCTCTTGATGGGGTAACCAATATCATATCCAGATTCGAGCCACTCTCTGAACGCAGGTGAATCGAATTCCCATCCTTCATTCTTATGGAAAGCGTTTCTCTTGGAAGATAACGGTGATGTAGCATAGGCCGTGTTCGGACTTCAGAGACCAATCTCTTTAGCAGAAGGGGTGCTACATCCCATCTCAGCGCCCCCATTGCCTCTAACCCTCCCCCCAATTCAAAAGATTACCCCCTCCATCCTCATCAGTATCAAATGAGAAATTAGTAGAGAGGTCTTGTGCAATTTTGGTTTAGCTTAAATTAAAAAATGATCCTAGATGGGTATCGATACATGGTTCGACCATAATCCGATAATCTCACCTTCAACACCTATTGAAAGGGTTGTCGGGCCCTCTTCAAGAGGTGCCCGATTGTATAAAAAAATGAGGCGTCAGTTACTGTACGCCTCTATCGGAGTAGTGAGCGGGGTGGGGCCTCTCCCCATCTCACCTAGGGATGATGTTTCATCTTGATGGATCGTGATCCCTTCGCCGTGATCCTGAGTGAAGGATACACCATAAAGGGAATAGAGTTCCTCCCAGCTGAAGTGCTCGTTATCATCCGATGCCATCAATTCTACTATTGATTAGGATATTTATATGGGAAATGGGGGGAGGTCACCGAAAATGCCTGCCTTACGCTGTATGTCTCACCCGGACCGCCTCTCCTCTAGAGAGGTCCATCATCTCCCTTCCGCTCATGGAGGCAACACCAACGCCAACAGTCTCGCCCTCCCGAACGATTATTGCCTCGTCCCCTATCCGAATTAAGGGATCTGCGCTCTCCACACCGACGGCAAAGAGGTTTCCTTTCAGATCGAAACTGCCTATTTGGACGACATTCAGATTCTTCTCCCGAAGTTTCTCCGCACCCTCAATGGTAAGCGAAATCATTCCCCTCTCAGGGGAAAGCATTCCCAGTTGACTCCTTCCCTTCACCACTCTTGGTCTTGGGTACCTTCCTGTCACCTCGGCCCCATCAATAAGATGTTCACCACCAGTTCCAAATTGGAACCTAGCCAACGAGGCCATATCTTGCTCCCTGTCAACTGCCTTTGGCACGGTGGGCAGATCATCACAAACCTTTTCAAGCAGATTCCTCAGATTATCGAGACTCTCGCGGGAGGTGGGATCCCCAACAGCAGTCACTTCGCAGTCAATGGCCTCAGCTACGAACACTTCATCCATGTGGCAGATGGTCTGATCGTAACCGAAGCTGTTCAGATGGTTGAGCATCTCTGAGATCATCGAACGCTCGAAACAATCCCAATCTCCTGTTACGGGAATGTCGTACTGGGATGCAGGGTATAGAAGCTCAATCTCCCTTGGGACCACGCCGAGGGGTGATGTCACGATGACCTCGTGAATCAAGTGGGACTTACCTATAGTGTCGATCACCTTTCTGAATAACTTATGAGTCTTGGATGTGGAATAGGGTTTGCGTGCGGAGCATGGCAGGAGAAGCAGGATCCTCTTGTGTTCAGGAGGACGATACCTGTCAAGGATCCTCCTACGCCATCTCTGGACATCGGGCCTGTGCAGGGATTGCTTGGTGTTGCAGTGCATTGTCCCCCCCACGACAGGCGACATTTCCTCTTGGTATTCGTAGCCCTCTTGGTCTAGGAGCCTCAGCACTGCCACCGCCCAGGGATCAGATGTCACTCGGGTCTCTACCAGGTCGCGAATCTTACTCCTCTCTATCGCCCATCGGACCATCTGGAGCTCTTTCCACGCCGCTTCCAGATTGAATTCTAGTATAAGCTCTGGGGATGGATCAGTAAGGAGCCACCTAGCCTCACTGGCATCCACTGTGAGATTTGGCAGAATCAACTTTCCTCTAGATGACTGGTAGATAATAAGCGATGAGTCGAAGAGATCGATGCCCAGGTAGCAAAGGAGAGCGAGGTTTCCCGGATCCATTATTCCAGGTGCGTAGATCAGTGTTGAGTGTCCGACTATCTCTCTCAGATTCACTATCGTTCTGACAAGGCTGCGAGCGTCCCGTCGCAACTCAAAGGCATCCTCAATAGAAACGATATTATGCTTCGAGCCCGATAGTAATTCTGGAATTAATTCCGGTTTCGACCTCACACCTGTCGTTCCCTTTCCATGGGTCACCATTCCTATGTTCGTCGATCTCAGGTGAGAGAGGGGCACCTTCCAGCTGTTTTTGAACAATGGCCCCTTTCCCTCAGATTCACTGGTAACCAATCTCCTTCCCTCAACGGATTCAACTAGGAAGCTCCTAGCGAAATCTGGTGCCGGAAAATGCTCAGTGTCAAGAAAGATGATATCGGGGGTGCTCAGAGAGACCGGGGCCTCTGTCCAACGTGTCGTCCTGGCCCTGAAAGCCCTGTCCAGCACCTCAAGCATACCCTGCTATCTACATCCCTATAGAAATCATTGGCGGTCAGAAGGTGGTCACCAGATCGTGCTCCTTGATTATCTCCCTTGCACGGTCCCAATTGACCATCTGGACATTTCCCACGACCTCGATCTCACCCAGCCGTTCTCTGAGGTCCTCCTCCACGCAGTAGATTTCACCCTCGAAGTCATCCAGGTCGGTAATGGCCTCAACGTTTGAGGGCATCCCAATGGCGTCGGGATCCTGTGAAACGACCGCGTTGAGGGTCCCATCACCAATGAGGATCACAGTGGATCTTTCCACCACGCCGCTTACCATCATGGCCAATGAGAGTCTCAGACCGGCAAAGGCTTCCTCAATGCCATAGGGCGGTTTGCTTATCAGTACCACTATACTTTCAGCCAATCAATCACCTCGCCAGGGTAATCATCCTATCGCTCTCGGACACCATTACCGAAAGGTTGTTGGTCAGCGAACCGATGGCGGCGCCCGATATCTCTTCTTCACGTTTGATACCCCTAGCGTAGGCACAGGTTTCGCAGACCGCGATCTCCACTCCCTTTTCAGCCAAGTCGTTCAGCATCTTTCCCACGTTTGGAAAACGCTTGGGCTCCTGTCCCTCCTTGATGGACATGATCCCCTCTCCATATCCGAATATCTTGACCTTGTGCCCCTTCTCGACCGCCGCGGCTGCCAACTTCACCATGACGTTGGTGTCCATGTTCATCATCGTTCCGGAACGGATTTGTATGGTTAGCGTGCCCATATCATCACCTAAATTGTCACCGTCAGGTCGTACTCTTCCATGATGAGGTCAATTGCCCTCGGGTAATCGATCTCCTCAAATCCTTGGATCAGTCTCTCTGCTACGCCCCTGGCCCTGAGATCATCGGATATCACGTAAGCCTCGTCCACCCTTGCCAAGAGATCATCCGCCTTCATGTCGATCACCGAGAAGTAGACCGCGTCCTCGAAAAGGATAACGGCCTTCCGGTCCTCGCCTCCAACCTTCTGTATCAGGTCGAGGTCACATGATTCGTGAGGTCCTTTGACCAAGACAAAAAGCGTCGATTTCATATCCTCACCCTATGAATAGCTGGATATCTGAATCGGCCGCGATGTCTAGGAAGGCTGCGGCGCCGAGTACCTTGATTCCATCAACCATCTGCTCGGTACCAAGCCCCAATAGATTCATTGTGGTGCTGCAGGCATAAAGGTTCGCCCCCAGTTCTATGGCCATTTCTCTCTGGGCCTTGAAGTCCTCTAAGCCGATCTTCTTCATTCGGTTCTTGAACACGCCTGTGAAAAGGCGGTACATTCCGGACAGCTTGGGGTTGGCCTCCTTCTTCAGTAGATTGAGACCGAAGAATGTGAAGAAAATATGCACATCCATACCCAATGACACTCCAGTATTGGCCAGCATCATGGGCATCATGGCCTTGTCGAATGTTCCTTCAGAGACCACGATCGCCATCCTCTTTGGATTCTCTTCGTTATCAGAGCTCACATTATCACCTTGATAATATCAATAGCTGAGGACCGCTTTGGCCTCACCGATCTCCTTGATCACCGTAGGAGCATTGATCACAACGGCGCCCTCCACGAGATCCTCCGGTTGGATATTCCTCTTCTTGATGCAGGGAGCGCATACAAGAATGCGGCCCTTGCTCTCTTGGAAGGCATCCAATAGTTCATCCAGTGGTGGGAAACTAGTAACACTTATGGTCTCAGCATAGCCCTTCTTAGCCAGCCACACTCCTGGACCCTGTAGAACTACCACTGGGTCCATCTCAGAGGCGGTGGCGGTACAGGCCATGACAAATGTGAGGATTGCCTTCTCAGGGTTATCCTCCCCATGGGTGCCAATTATCACGAGTTTCTCCATAATATCACCTACTTCTTCTTCACGTAATAAATGAATTTACCGCCCTCTTCCTTCTGGTCGACCAGCTCATTGCCGGTCCGGTTGCACCAGGCGGGTACGTCCTCCTTTGAGCCGACGTCGTCGGCTACCAGCTCCAGGACCTTCCCAGACTCCATCTCTTTCATCTTCTTTGCCAGCTTGACGATGGGCATGGGACACATAAGTCCGGTGCAGTCAAGAGTGTCATCGATCATTATCAATCCCTCTTTGTACTACGGTTATGCACGGTTGTGCAATAATTATATATAACCGCTACTTAATAAGGTTTTCTGATGAACTGAGGCGAGGGATGTTAGCTATGCTCCCAAACAATCTCATGAACATTCCGAAATGCGAGGACCTGGTCCAGTGCGCGTTCAACCTTAACGAGTTCGAGGTTTCGATATACCGCAAGTTGGTGGAGGTCGGCCCATCGCGGGCAGACGAGATCGCTGAAGCGATAGGGCGGGACAGAAGCACAGTTTACAGATCACTTCAGAAGCTTCTGTCATGCGGAATAGTATTCCGAGAGACTCGAAGCATTGAGAGAGGGGGCTACTTCCATGTGTACATTCCCATAAGCAAGCAGATGATGATAGAGAAGCTTGAGAGATGCGTGGATGAATGGTACCAACGTATGATAAGTATACTGTCCAAATTCGGTGAGGACTTCTAATCTACCGTGAAATCGAAGGGGTCTTATAGACTGGCAAGCTATTACCCATTTGAGCGGACATGAGTTTCAAAGGCGCGGACATCGTTTCTATTAGGGATTTCTCAAAGGATCAGATACTGGAGATCCTGGACCTTGCCGAGAAGATGATCCCATATGCCAAAGGTGAGAAGTTCACCAAGGCTCTGGAAGGCCGTCTCCTTGCCAACCTATTCTTTGAGCCTTCAACTCGGACGAGGCTTTCCTTCGAGAGTGCCATGTTGAGATTGGGGGGAAAGGTGCTAGAAATCGGTCACATATCCACAACCTCTATCGTGAAGGGTGAAACCCTGGCCGATACCGTGAGGATGTTTGAATACTACGCCGATGTGATAGTGCTGAGGCATCCACACGAGGGGGCTTCTCGTCTTGCTGCCCACTTCTCCTCACGACCAGTGATCAACGCTGGGGATGGTGCAGGCCAGCACCCTACACAGACCCTTCTTGATCTTTTCACCATCAGAAGGGAGAAGGGTGATTTTAAAGGGTTGAGGGCCGCAATCATCGGAGACCTCAAGTACGGCAGAACTGTCCACTCTCTGGCAGAAGCCCTGGCAATGTTCGGGGTAGAGCTGACTTTTGTGGCTCCAGAGCAGCTGCAGATGCCGAAAGAGACCATCAATGAAGTGAGGTCCAGAGGAATCGAACCGGAGATCAGCTGTGATCTAGAGAATGTGATCTCAGACATCGATGTTCTATACGTCACCCGTATCCAGAAGGAGCGGTTCCCGGATCCGGAGGAATATATCAGAGTCGCAGGCTCCTACCGCGTTGACAAAGCTCTCCTCAGAGAGGCCAAGAAGGATTTGATAGTGATGCATCCCCTGCCTAGAGTGGATGAGATAGCACCAGAGGTGGACTATACCCCACACTCAAAGTATTTCCAGCAGGCCTTCAACGGCCTACCAGTTAGGATGGCTTTGCTGCTTCTCTTGCTAGGAGGTGAGATCGATGAAGGAATTTAGGGTCACGCCGATTCGCAATGGGACGGTCATAGATCACATCGATTGTGGAATGGCGCTGAAGGTACTGCGGATCATCGGTGTGGGTCAGAATGTCCGGTCAACGGTAAGTATTCTGATGCACGTGCCCTCAAAGAAAGCTGGATGGAAGGACGTTGTGAAGGTGGAGGACAGGGAACTCGATCCCAGAGAGGTTGATAAAATCTCTTTAATCTCGCCGAAGGCCACCATCAACATCATAAGGGATTTCAACGTGGCAGAGAAGTATAAGCTTGACCTTCCCAATGTGGTGAGAGGCATTGTACGTTGCGGCAATCCGAGCTGCATCACCAACCTGAAGGAGCCTGTCGAGCCGGAGTTCATCATAGACAATGATGACCCCCCAGTACTGAGGTGCATCTACTGCGATAGAATCCTTGATGACATAGCCGAACACCTGATCTGATTCACTTCAACCAGGTTAACTCGGCTTTGGAGCGATCCACTATTGAATTCAAATGATCCATTAGTTTATCCTCATCCATTTCCCTAGAGGCCACAGCCACTACCAGGAGGTTCGCGCTCAACTCCGAGATGATGACCACAGAATTGCTGAAGATGACCATCACCTTCTCCATGTCCTCCTTGATTATGTCCTTCCGCGTGGTTTCTGCGGCTGAGAACATGATCGCTGACATGGCCGAAAAGGTCTCGGCCCGGACATCAGAGGCTGATTTTCCAGCAATCATGAGGCCTGTCTTGGATACGATAGAAATGCTCTTGATACTCTGTTCGGAACCGAACTCATCCGAGATGATCTCTTCTAGTATCCCTTCGACGGATTTGGAAGGCTGCAATTCGTTTTCCTCCTCGATTAGGGGGTTAGAATTTCCCCCAGGCCAGGCCTGCAAATGTATTTGCCGGACTTAACCCTTTCTCTGCTGCTATTGACAATTCCCAGTAATATTAATGGCGGTCAAATCATCAGTTATTGAAAGAATGAAGAAGGTCGGCGTCGAAAACATATAAATAATCATTTCCTGATAAACAGGTTGGAGACTGGATGACCGGTGAAGAGGAGGGTCCAGAGAGTTCATCCCCTAGGTGCCGGGGTTATTGTTCTCCGATCGATCTGACAACCGATCACAAGCGTCCTTTGAAAGATCGATACTTAGAGGCTTTGAATCAGGTGTCGGATTTCGAGATAATTAGAGTTCCCCATTTTGAAGTCATCCAGGGGAAGTTCCATTCATACGGTGATCTGAAGTGAGAGTCTACGTACTAGCTGGGATGCCAGGAGCAGGAAAAGAAGAATTCGTGAAAGTGGCAATGGAGGAAGGATTCGAGGTTATCCGCATGGGAGATGTTGTTCGAAATGAAGCTTCCAAAAGGGGTGTCGCCAATCACGATCAGGGTATCGGCGGTTTTGCCCACTCAGAGAGACAAATCCACGGGAATAACGTATGGGCCAGGAGGGCTAGCGCTCTCGTCAAGAACAATCTCACCATAATCGATGGATGCAGAGGATTCTCTGAACTCGAGGTATTCAAGAGAGATTTCGGCGATAAGGTGGTGGTGATCGCCATCCACGCATCTCCTAGAACCAGGTACAACCGATTGAAGACAAGGGATCGAGATGACGCTCCATCGAACTGGGAAGAGTTCGTAGAGCGGGATCGCAGGGAACTGGGCTGGGGTTTGGGAAAGGTGATAGTAATGGCCGATTATATGCTAGTCAACGAGGGTGCCCTTGAGACTTTCCGCGAGGATGCCAGGACCATACTGGCTAAGATTTGATGACATGAAATTCAAGATCGTCGGAATCTGCAGCGTGGAAGCCCTCTCGGCAATTCCCAAGGAGTCGGTTCGATTCGATCTTGACCGCGCCTCGGAGATACTTGAGGCCGCTGGTCATGACCTTGAAAACTTGAGCGTGATGGTCACCATACAATACGATGGAAGAGAGGTGACCATATACCGGAACGGAAGAATAACCATATATCCTGCCGATAGTAAGGATATCGCCGCAGATATCGCTGAAAAATTCTACGATATGATAGAGAAGGCCAGGGAGATCAGGTAGTACACTTCATGCAAAAACAGCGGCGGGTTCAATATTGTAAGAGAAGCTCCTGACACCTCCATCTTGGAACTCGACCATCAGGTTGAGACTTTCATTCTCAAATGTGATGTAGAATGATTTGAGGTTGGACCGATATAGAGACGCCCGATTCTCATCTATATTCTCGATTCTCAGCATCCCCTTTTCCACCATGTCATTAACCCTCCTGTAGCATCTAGACATAGGGATGTTGAGCATATCCGATATCTCTTTAATGCTAACGTCTCTGTGACATGCTAATGATAGGATCCTGTTGGCGTCCTCGTCACAGGCGAGATGAGTGAACTCAAAGTCCATTCGTTTCCTACTCATGTTATATCTTACTGCTGGAGGGATATATATCCCTTGTTTCATAATTCTCTTTGCTGATTACATACTTAGAGAATACTGATTGATCTGGTACATCCAGCATTTCTCGGTCCTTTTAGAATTAGAGTTATCAAATTAGACATGAAATGACGAACGGTTAAATATTCCCTAGGATTCTGTATCGCTGGCCAGTAGGGGATCCCAATGAGACGATCAGTAGGGACCGCTTTAATAGCTGTCGCGCTCGCCTTAACCACCTTGGTCAGCGTAGCCTGTCCCTGCATAGGTTCCTCCCCTCCAGTTCCCTATTCTGAATCTGTAAACCTGTCTGCCTTCATTGATGACAGAGAGGAGAACTTCACTCACCTCGGAGCTTTTTCACAGAGCTTCAAAGCCGGAGGCTGGCCCTCCGATGTTGCCATGGGAGACCTGAATAACGATACCAGGCTTGATGTTGCTGTCGCTAGTGCATCCCTCAACAGGATTGAGATCTTTCTTCAGGATGAAGCAGGACTACTAGGTCAAGTCCCAGACATAATCATATCACTTCCATCAGCACCCACTGGAATAGATGTTGGTGATATTGACGGGGACCTAAGGGATGATGTTGCGGTGTGCTTGGGAAAGGATAACAAGATATTCCTGTATTATCAGTCAAGTGATTTTTCTTCATACACCTCCAAGGATACTTTTGCGTCACCTCAGGATGTGGCGATAGCAAACATAGATGATGATTCGCTCATGGATTTCGTTGTACTCAGTAGGAACAGCACCGTTTCGCCTGCCTGTAGTTATGTGGTGCATCTGGGAAGCACTGGTTACTGGGGTGTAATGCATTCCTTATCTTCAGTGAATACGAATCATTCAGCGATCATTGTTGCCCAAGATTATGACGGCGATGGTCACGTCGATCTGATATTTGGTGACCCAATCGAGGATAAGGTCCTCGTTTTGAAGAATGAACAAGAAACCCTTGGAGTTGATACCTGGACATTGTCACAGACTTTCGATGTGAATGGCCCATCTGACATCAAGTTCAAACAAATAGATAACACTGGACTGGAGGAGATGATAGTGACTGCCAAGGATTCTGGTGAAGTTAGAATGTATCGATACAGTGGATCTCTTGGCAAATTCGAATCCTGGAAGATCAAAGGTGGTCTGAGCTATCCCTCTACCTCCTGTATGATAGATCTAAATGATGATTACATTCTCGACCTGATCACGATCTCTGAGGATGACGCTATCGTTGAGTCATACCTCACATCTATTGCTTATGGCTACGGTTCCACCCCAGAACATTTCTTCCCCTCCCATCCATCTCCATTCTTCTCCGAAACACGAGATTTCGATTCGGACGGCTTCATGGACATTGTTATAGTGTGCAACGCTACGGCAACAAACTGTTCGGTCAGTATTTACTATGGAGGGGAATCTGAATACCCCTCAAACGCCGAGAGGAATGTGGAGTTCCAGGCAGGATTCCCCACATCACTTGTTGTGGGTGATTTCGATGAAGATGGAATCTCTGAGATGGGCGCGATAATGATGGGACAAGACCAGATTGTGTTCATCGACAATCAATCATATCAACTGGGAGCCAAAGAGATGTGGTCTGGGCCTCACTGGTCCGAAGTAGTGTCATTACAGGGAGAAAATGACCTTGTGGTGTCGAATTGGGGAAGTCAGAACATGAGCGTGTTCCTCAGTAATCCTCAATTCTTCAATGACCCGGATCCATCCATGGAGATCGGTACCAACTTCAGTGGACCAGGTCCATTGTCATCCAGTGACATCAATGGAGACGGACTCCAAGACATAATTGTAGGTTGTCAAGGTGGAATTGAAATCCTATATAATACTGGAATCGCACCTGTCCTGGATAAGAACTCGTCATTCTCACTCTATCTTGCTGGGAGCAATATCACCCAGATAACAACAGGAGACTTCGATTTTGGAATGGAATATATTTCCGGCTGGACGGAGACAACGGATGTAGCTGTGGTCAATTCCAGCCAGATAGAGGTGTACTTGAACGATGGAAGTCCTTCACCTCTTTCCGCTTCTAAGGTGTACACTCTAGTTCCCTCTGGTACAGGTCAGATCGCGTGGATGGATTCTGCATTAATCGATGATGACGAGCTTGCAGACATAGTGGTGGCTAGGGACGATGGTACTGTCACAGTATTCTTCCAGGACGAAGGCTATACGCCTTTTGGATTCGATGCCGATAACAAGATAGTGTTTCTCGCACCAAATGGCCTGAGCAATGCCGACATTGGGGATATCGACGATGACGGCCTCTCGGAGATCTCGATCCTGGGTGAAAATCTCGCCGTGGTCACTATCTTCGATGTGAATAAGACAGTTTCTCCAATGGTAGCGAACTTCACCTCTGGAGGTTGTGATGGATATGTCATCATCGAGGATTTGAACAATGATCTTAGAGAGGATCTCATTTTTTCCTCACCACTCTCAAAATGCGTATCATTCGTTTACCAGCAGAACCTGCCGCCCATCGCTTTTTCGGAAATCATTACCCAAGGGCCCATCTTCGAAGGACAGACTGTCACCTTCTTCGCAGGAAATTCGACTGACAACTACTCGGATATTGGAAGTCTTGACTACCATTGGGACTTTGGCGATATGGGAACCGGGAATGGAGATACAATCCAGCATGTTTTCCTGGACGATGGGGATTTCACGGTGACCCTAAGGGTGACCGATAGAGGTGGGCTGTATGACGAAGTAGTCCTTCAGGTCGAGATAGGGGACCTGTCCCCCAACGCTTTCTTCGATTGCCCCTCATCGGCGGAGGAAGGCGCCATTGTTCAATTCACGGACCTATCCAGTTCGTATCCAGACCAGATAGTGAACTGGACATGGGAGTTCGGTGATGGATGGAGCATTCCAATCCTGGAAGGTGGGGATCCCAATGTCACCCATGTCTTCATGGGGGATGGGGAGTACGATGTGAACCTCACTGTCGTAGATGATGATGGATCCCAGGACTCATCCTCTATAACCATTACCATAACGGATGGATCTCCATCCGCAGGATTCCAGGTCTCCGATCCAACCCCGGCCGAGGGACAGGCCATTACCTTTAGCTCGACCTCAACCTCATACCCCGACCAGATCGTCAATTGGACGTGGGAATTCGGAGACAGTGAATTCGGCTACGGGGAGGTTGTCCAGCACACGTTCACGCAAG
This sequence comes from Methanomassiliicoccales archaeon, assembly GCA_013415695.1. Lineage (NCBI taxonomy): Archaea > Methanobacteriati > Thermoplasmatota > Thermoplasmata > Methanomassiliicoccales > Methanomassiliicoccales archaeon. Next base: position 122,599 of record JAAEEP010000004.1, read on the forward strand.
ACGATACTTACACGGTAGGCTTGACGGTCAGAGACTCGGATGGGAGTGAGGACACTCATGAGATCCTACTGACAGTGGAAGATGTTCCACCGATCGCTGGTATCGGATTCTTACCCTCATGGCAGTACGAGGGCGAGGTGGTTACCTTCACTGACATCTCAACATCGTACCACCCCATCTTCGATTGGACATGGGAATTCGGTGATGGGGATAAAAGCCACGTGAAGAACCCTATTCATGTATTCGAGACCGAAGGTGAATACACAGTCAGGTTAACTGTGACTGATGACGACGGTAGTCAGAATTGGACCGAGGTGTCGGTCGAGATACTTGACACCCTTGTGGCAGATTTTGCCATTAATGACATAAGTCTCTATGAAGGGGAGAGCATCCAGTTCACCGATCTTTCAAATTCGTATCACGAGGTGATCAACTGGACCTGGAATTTCGGGGATCAGAATGTCTCCTGGACCGAGAATTCTACACATGCCTTCGGGGATAATGGTTCCTACATGGTCGTACTTATTGTTAGAGCTTCTGATGGATCGGAGGCTCAGGCAAACATGACCGTAGTGGTGAGGGATACCACACCGGTGATCGATTCCCTCTATACCTCATCTGGCATCACCACTATTCTGGAAGACATGACTCTTCAGTTCAGGGTGAACTGTACAGAAGGCAACGATCAGATCATCCTCTATCAATGGGATTTCAACAAGGAGGGGAGTTTCCAGGCGGATAACACAACGACAACTGGAAGAATGACCGCCAGATACGCACAAGATGGCATTTACACCGTTGCAGTACGGGTTTGGGATTCGGACTCGTATGCCCAAGCCCAGATCGAGATCGAGGTGAATAATGTCCCGCCTACGGTCGAGCTTTCATACTATGTGATTACGAGCGGTAATATTCACTTCTTCGCCTCTTCCTACTCAGACAATGATAGCGATATGGAGAGCCTGATGTTCCAGTGGGACTTCGGGCAGGGTTATGGTACCCTAGTCAACTACAGTAGTGTGGACCATTATTTCGAAAACGATGACATGTATACTGTCCGCCTCAGGGTGGTGGATGATGATGGAGCATATGCTACCGATACAGTGTCAATACTCGTTGACCGCACACCTCCTACAGTTCAGGTGGGTGAAGTGGAAGACACCGCGTACATCGGAGAGATTATAGCAATTTCATTCGTTGTCACTGACGCTTTCGAAGTCGATTCCGTGGTCCTGTACTACATGATCGATGATAATCAGTGGACTCTTACCATGGTGCCATCTGGAACAGCGGGAGTGTATCGGGCTTCGATCCCCGCACAGGATCAAACTACGACCATCCAGTTATGGGTGGTAGCCACCGACAGCAGTGATAATTCAATGGAAACCGGGACACTTTCGATTCAGGTAATCGAGAAGCCAATATCTATGGATCTCTACCTGCTAGGCATCACCTTCGGCTTCGCTATCATAGGCGGGACCATCTACGTTGTCCGGAGAAGATATGCTATTGATGAGGTTTTCATCATCTTCGAGGACGGTTGTCTCATATCCCACGAAAGCAGACGACTGAAGCCTGGAATGGATGATGATATCCTTAGCAGCATGTTGGTTGCGATACAGGAATTCGTGAAGGACTCCTTCAAGGACGAAGAGGCAACCGGTATCAGAAGACTGGACTTCGGTGACAAGAAGATAATGGTGGAAAAGGGCGATAACATATACATGGCTGTCGTCCTGCATGGAACCGGAGGAGAGAAGGTTCAGCAGAAAATGCAGCATGTTCTGAATTCGATCGAGAAGGAATACGGTCAGGAACTCCAGGACTGGAATGGTGATCTGGAGAAAGTCAGGGGCATCAAGGAACGCTCCAAACAGCTCTTCGAGAGTAGAATCCTCAATATCCGGGGCAACAGTAACGGCGAGTCCAAAAATTTTAAGAGAAGTGGCTGAACGCTGTTATCAACTGAAATAGGTTGAAAAAAGATATCTACCATCCCTTCATTCACCAATAGATGATAGACTGGGTTAGCCTGGCCATAGTACTCTTACTGTGTCTAGCACTAGCCATCCTATCATACTGGTTCGGCCTGCTCACGGCGAGCGGGAGCATCTCCGCCTTCGCTTTAGGCATAGTGATTGGGGCCTTGGGGTCAATCAGCTGGCTCCTCATTCTCGTTATCTTTACAATCCTCGGTTTTCTTGTAACTAGATACAAGCTCCAAGAGAAGATCGATGGGGGGTTGCAGGAGGGAAAAAAAGGCGAAAGAACCTACAAGAATGTTCTCGCAAATGGGCTGATACCAGCTCTAATAGCACTGTTTGCTTGGATCATGGGGGTTCAACAGGAGGCGATCCCAGCAATAATGTTTCTTTCAGCGATAAGTGTCGCGGCTTCAGACACTGTGGCGAGCGAGATGGGCATTCTGAGCGATAAGACCAAGCTCATAACCAGCCTCAGACCTGTTCCTCCAGGGACCGATGGAGGAGTTTCAACCTATGGGACCATGTGGGCGCTCCTTGCCGCAATAGCTGCGTCGGTGTTCGGCTGGATTCTGCTTTTCCCGAACAATCTGATTGATCCACTTATCATTGTGCCAATGATCGCAGGATTCTTGGGGTGCAATGTGGACAGTTATATCGGAGCCACACTGGAGCGAAGAGGTTACATAGGTAAACTCGGAACCAATATCATATCCATGGCTTCGGGAGCTATTGTGGCGTTAATCATACTCCTTGTAGTATGAAATTGCATTTACTGGAATTTATCATGCATCTATCGAGTCTCACACCGATAGTATTAATTTGTGATAACCTACTTTCTTGAGTACGATGCCCTGAATGGGCTCCAGTACTTCCCAAAAACATCCCTCGGAGGGTCAGATGCAGATTGATATCAAGCCCGGTAACTTCTACCTCTTGCAGGAAAGGAAGGCTGAAAAAATCTTCATACTCTACAAGCTGATGGTTGAGGCAGGTAAGAAAGTAACTTGCGTGAGCAGGATACACCCGGATCAGCTCAATGAAGATTTTGGCATTCCTCACAAGGACTCTCTTTGGCTCTCAAACACGGTTGGTGAGAGGAATGTGAATCCTCTGAATGTGGGAATACTGACAGATAGGTTGATCAGGTACTTCGAGGAGAGCGAAGATAGGGTGGTCCTCTTTGAGGGATTGGAGTACTTGGTAATGCAAAACGACTTCGGTAAAGTGCTAAGGCTCGTTAACTACCTCTACGAATCAGTGGCTGTCACCAAGAACATAATTATCGTTTCTCTGGACCCCAGAGCCTTCAGTGCGAAGGAACTGGCTTTTCTTGAAAAGAGCGCATACATAATTGATGAGAAAGATAAGATCTCGATGGCAAAATCATAGTATCAAAGCGTTTAAGGACACTATAACAAGGTATATATACAGCGATTTCTTTCAGGCGAAATAGGAATGGTTTGACGGCCATAGCGGCGGGGTCACACCTGGTCTCATCCGAACCCAGAAGTTAAGCCCGCCCGCGTTCCTGGCTGTACTGTGGTGCGCGAGCCCATGGGAACCCTGGAGCGCTGTCAGCCATTCCATTTCTTCACCTTTGATCATCTAGAGGCTTCTCTGGAAAGGGACAGCAATTAAAAAAAATAAAAACAAGAAGAAGGGAGATCGAATCTCCCTTGTGTTTGGTTATCTACCGATTATCCCCCCAGTAAATCCGTCTGTATGACATAATTCTAAACGAGCAGTATTTATTGATTTTGATAATTGATAATAAACGTATGAAAAAAATACTGGATTGAAGTTTATTAGTAGATAAACAATCTAGTTATTATCATTATCTAATAATATAATCAGTTTTGAAATTATATTCATTTACTTACGTTGATTATTGCATTATGATAAATATTGCAAATACTGAAAGAACATTCGATTAAGATTATCGAAGAAAATTTCAAGTTTCTTCACTCTTTCGATTGACCATGTATTCCCCTGAGTAATGAGGCGTAGCAATCCAAGATCTCATTGATATTCGAGAATTGAGTTGTCAACAGGAGAATGATGGCGTGATTCTTAATTTCGTTGGAGGCCTTCAACTTCAATAGTAAAAATGATTTTAATACGAAAGATTTTAAGCAGTACTAGTTTCATTTGAAAGAAGACCAGGTGCTCCCTATGGAAATCGATACCACACTGCGGGTCATCATTCTGGTCGGGCTCTTGATTGGACTGAGCCTGTTGATCTACTTTGAGCTGAGATACATGCGCAGGAGGAGAAACCCAAAGATCGATATGCAGCTCGTTAAGGACGAGGCTTACAACTCGATCGTCACCGCAAAGGCAGTAGCCAAGGTTCTCAACGAGAGGAAGAGAGACATCTCAAAAGCAGAGCGGCTCATTTTCAAGGCTGAAAACGCATATTCGAGAGGTGAGTACAACAACAGTAAACAGTTGGCCTTGGAAGCCAAGAGAGAGCTTGAGAGGTCTAAGGTGAGTGAGGAAGAAACAGAAGAAAATACCTTCGACAAGATACTGTCCAAGAGATCAGATGCGGATCAAGGGGAGGAGGAAATGGAGAACAAGACCCTGTTTGAGGAGGAAAAGAGACTCCCAGAGAACTACCTGCAGTCCAAGTTCATGATCAAGAACGTGGAAAGGGAGTTGGAACGGGCAGTCTCCGCGGGGAAGAACGCTGGAAACGCAATGGAGTTCCTAGAAGGAGCCAGACGCCACTTCGATTCAGGAAACTATACAGAAGCTTTGAAGTTGGCATGCAGAGCGGACAGATGCTTCACTTATACGGACACCGGGTTCATAGATGGAATGAAAGTCGCCAAAAAGGATGACGCCGCAGGCACTGAGGTGACCGAAGAAAATAATGAGGAAGCCACAGTAGAAGATTCTATCATCGAGGAGAGCGTCATGGAAGCGGTCAAGGAGACGATCTGTATTGAATGCGGCTCGTTTGTTGAGGAGGATGACGTTTTCTGTGGTAAGTGCGGATCAAAGGTAGTAAAAGAGAGAAAGTGTCCCAAATGCGGAGCTCTTGCCAGCGAGGACGACCGGTTCTGCAGGAAGTGCGGAACCCAGCTTGCTTGAACTTTACAAGATAATCCCTCCAGGTTCCTCCAACGGACCGCGAATGTTTTTATAGATTCTGAATTATCGAAGATGGAAGATGATACTGGTCAAACTCGGTGGAAGTGTCATAACTGACAAAAGGGGATTTAGGGACTTCAGGGAACCTCAGACCAGGATGTTGGCAAGGGAAATATCTCAATCTGGGAAAGATGTATTCTTGGTGCATGGTGCGGGATCATTCGGTCATGTACTGGCGCACAAGTTCTCGCTGCAAAACGGGTACGTAAACGATGGTCAGATTCCTGGTGTTGCCGAAGTGATGGCCGATGTCAGGGATTTGAACTTGAGAGTGGTAAAGGCACTCAACCTTGAGGGAATTCACTCGGTCTCGATCCCACCAAGTGCTGTCGCCGAACTTGATGATGGCAATCTTGTGTACCTTGAAACCTCCCTATTTGATAGATACTCCAGTTTGGGAATCACTCCAGTTACTTTTGGGGACGTTTGTTTGGATCGATCCAAGGGTTTCGGAATCTGTTCTGGAGATCAGCTCATGGAGTGGTTGGCAAGGGAGTTCAGACCAGAGAAGGTCATCTTCTGTGCCGATGTTGATGGCATCTTCGCCTCCGACCCAACCGTAGATGCTGGATCTGAGTTAATACCCCTTATAACAAAGGAAATTCTCGAGTCATTACCAAGGACTGAAAGGTACCTTGATGTGACGGGAAGTATCTATGGCAAGATTGAATCGATGCTCAATCTGACATCATACGCTGGCGAATGCATTGTCATTAACGGACTGGTCGAGGGCAGGTTGGAAGCCGCCCTCATGGGGGAAGAGGTTATAGGCTCTAGAGCGATTAGCGGTGAGTAAGATGAATGGGATAGAGCAAAGAAAGGCAGATCATATTGACCTCACTCTCAAGGAGAACATTGCGCACGAATACAATTTCTGGAACGATGTTCAATTGATACACAATGCACTCCCAGAGGTTGATCTTGAAGAGGTGGATACAAGTGTTAACTTTCTCGGCAGTGAGCTTGATTTTCCCATCATTGTCACCGCAATAACCGGTGGTTATCCTAGAGCACTAGAGATCAATAAGAATCTTGCAGAGGCCTGTGAACGCCTCAAGATTGGAATGGGTGTTGGAAGTCAAAGAGCCGCGATAGAAAGCGGAGACCGCTCCAGCTACTCAATCATCAAAGAATACGAGATACCGCTCAAGGTCGCAAACATCGGGGCTCCCCAGTTAATATCTCAAGAGGGAAGGGAGGCTCTGGATCGAGAGGCGATAGACGAGGCTTTGGAGATGATAGATGCCCATTGCTTAGCTGTCCATCTGAACTTTCTGCAGGAGGTCGTTCAACCTGAGGGAGACACCCAGTCAAAGGGCTGTCTGGAAGCGATTAGATCAGTGGCTAAAGATTTCAAGATTATCGCCAAGGAGACTGGAGCTGGAATTTCTGAAGAGGTCGCACTTCGGCTCAAGGGAGCTGGAGTGGCTGCAATAGACGTCTCAGGCACTAGTGGAACGAGCTTTTCCGCGATTGAGACTCACAGGGCTGAGAGCGTGGGCAATCGTTTGGGTATAAGACTTGGCAGAACATTCCGAGAGTGGGGGATCCCCGCGCCCGTCTCATTGCTATGGGCCCAAGTGGGACTTCCACTAATCGCAAGCGGTGGAATCACCAATGGCCTAGATGTGGCAAGGGGGATAGTATTAGGGGCTTCCTGTGGAGGCGTAGCAAGAGCCGTAATGGGGGCTGCTCTGGAATCTGCCGATAGAGTCGAGGAGGAGCTGATGACAATTATCGCTGAGCTCAAGGCAACAATGTTCCTGACGGGTTGCCGGAATCTAGAGGATTTGGCCACGGCCGATTATATTATCACTGGAAGAACAAAAGATTGGATTCTCAATGAAGATGAGGTGTTCTGATTGGACATTATGAGTGAAATTCTCGAACGCGCTACTATTATTGACAATTATTTAATGAAATATCTCGAGGATGGCAAACCTGAAAAACTGGTCAGAGCTGTGAGACATTATCCAGAGGCAGGAGGCAAGCGCCTCCGACCAGTACTGGCCATGCTGGTAGCCGACGCGATCTCTGGTAAGGAAGAGGAATCCATACCATTCGGATGCTGTCTAGAAATCATTCATAACTTCACCCTTATTCACGATGATGTCATGGACGAGGACCCCATGAGAAGAGGGCGTCCGGCAGTCCATGTTCTATATGATGTGCCAACCGCAATAATCGCCGGGGATGCCATGTTCGCTAGGGGCTTTGAGGTCCTCGCAATGGTTGAAGTCGCTCCGGAAAAGACAAGGCGCCTCCTTTCACTTGTGGCAAAGACTGTCTGGATCATCGCAGAGGGCCAACAGATGGATATCGATTTCGAGAACTCTAATTCTGTAACAGTGGATGAGTATCTGGAAATGATCGAGAAGAAGACCGCCATCTTGTTCGCATGCGCTGCACAGGGTGCCACAATGATCGCTGATGGAAGTGAGGATCAGGAGAGGGACATGTTCGAGTACGCACGACTCCTGGGCCTCGGTTTCCAGATATGGGATGACGTTCTGGGCATAACCGCAGATGAAAAGAAGTTGGGAAAGCCTGTTGGCAGCGATATAAGGAACGGAAAGCGCACACTAGTAGTCATTCACGCCTTGGAAAATGCTGATGAGGAAGACAGACAGAGCATCCTCTCCATCCTGGGACACGAAGATGCGACCGACGAAGAGGTTGCTGAGGTTATCGAGACCCTGGAAAGGATCGGGAGCATCGAATTCGCCAAGAGCAGAGCCATTGACTACGCAAAGCAGGCCAAGAAATGCCTAGAGGGCCTACCTGATTCCGATAGCAAGGTTCTATTAGATGCACTGTTGGATTACTCGGTTAAGAGGGAACTCTGACTAGCAGACTATTCCGTTCTGAACGATCTTGAACTCCGAGGCTGTTCCCTCGGCAACGTATCGGTGCTTCATGATCACAGCCCTTCTCTTGCCGAGTCCCTGCCTATCCAATCGGATTATCGCCTTGGCGCAGTGATGCAGCGCATGACCTCCGAGAGCCTCATAGGTCCCAGTGTCCAAATCGGTAAAGACCTGAGAAGTGATGATGACCGGTATCCCCTTCTTTCTGGCTACCTGGAGGAGAGAGGTCGACTGTCTCACCATCGTTTTCCGTGAATCACCCCGACTGGACGCCCGGTAGTACATACTAATGGAATCCACCACAATGAGACCTATGTCGTCGTTGCCTTCGGCCAACTTCACGGCCTTCTCAACCATTTTCTCCTGCTCTTCAAAGCTGTGGACCTCGCTGATGAGCATGTTCTTGATCACACTGTCGAAGTCCTCACCGCAGATCTGCTTCATTCTCTCCATGGAGAGTCCTTCGGTGTCGATGTAAATGACTCTCTTACCCTGCAGAACGACATTCCTTGACATCACCAGGGAGAGGTTCGTCTTCCCGGTGCCTGCCTCACCGTAAAGGAGGGTGACGCAATCCCTTTCCAAACCGCCGCCAAGGATGGAGTCCAGTGAGCTACAGCCAAAGGCTATGTGGTCCACGAACCGTGAACGTGCTTGGGGATGATAACTGTTGTTGCTACTTCCTCTCATCCTCCTTGATTGGGTGAATTTCCTCGATGCGATAGCTGCCGTCCTCAGCCTTGGGCCCTTTCTTTAGGAAGTAGAACGGGATGGCAAGGATGAACACCAATGCAGCCATGATCAGGAAGATGATTATGGCGGCGAAGACGATGAATATGAATATTGCAACCAACAGAGGCCAGCCCATGAGGAGTACCCAGGCCCCTATGATGACCAGGATTATCGCCGCGATCAATCCCAGGGCAGCAAGTATGTATTTCGATTCCGTTTTATCACCCGATACTAATCAATGAGCCTCCGCCATTGCCCTGCTTAGGAAGGAACGGCGATAGAGCATTTGCCAGTTGAGCTAAGGTCAGCGACTGCAGAACGACTCTTCCTGGTCCCCTCAGAGTGGTCACGAAAAGACCTTCCCCACCGAAAAGAGCGGTCTTGATACCTCCCGCTGCCTGAATATCGTACTGGACACTGGCCTCCCATCCGACACAGTGGGCTGTGGACACTTTTGTAACCTGTCCAGGCTGAAGATTGAACTCAATTAGATCGCCCGCCGCGTGAATGAAAGCGATTCCCTCTCCGTGGGTTCGCTGCAGTATGAAGCCCTCACCTCCGAAGAATGTCGCGCCCAAACGCTTCTGAAATGCAATGTCCAGATCGACACTGTTCTCTGCACAGAGGAAGGAGTCCTTCTGCAGAATCCATTCTTTACCGCCCCTGAGATCAAGGGCCATGATCTTGCCTGGTACGTTACCAGAAAAACCCACCAACCCTGTTCCACCCTGCGCGTTGAACTCGGTCATGAAAAATGATTCGCCTGTGAGCTTTCTCTTGATCCCCTTCATGAAGCCACCCTTCATCTTGGCTTCCATGGAGACATTACCACTCATGTATGTCATTGCCCCTGCCTCAGCGTAAACGGTTTCGCCAGGTATTATCTCCAAATTTGCGAGTTGGAGATTGTCACCGGTTATAGTATACTTCATGGAAATCAGAGTCATCTAGGCTCTTCAATTCTTTAAACTTTCTTCCCAGGTCTCAGGATAAAGAATTGTCATACCTCCTGAATGACAAGAAGAACAACGCACCAAGCAGGAGGATGAACGCCATCACCACCAGCCCATAATCGTAATTGCCAGTAAGTGCAACTGCCGTTCCTATTATGATTGGTCCAACGAAACCCATTCCATTGGACAGCCCGTTCATGACCCCGGTGGCTGAACTCATCAGATCGCCAGGGACCATGGATTGAAGAATGGCGTATACATTCACCGGAGCTATCCCCAGGAAGAACCATAAGACCCCAAGGACCGCGATAACCTCCCACTTGCCGTGGGTGACTGATACCAAGAACAATGTCAGTGCACACATGATCACGAAGAACGTTGTCAGCAGAGCCCTCTTCCCACTTCGGTCGCTCAACCAGGCACCAAGCATCATTCCTGTGAGACCGCCAATATATGGAAGCGAGGCTGCCCAAACGAGTTCATCCAAAGAGAATCCTCTGGCTTGCTCCAAGTAGGTGGGAAGCCAAAGCGACAGCCCCCACCAGACGAAGTTGACGGTCATGAAGGCGATAGTCAGTATCAGGATTCCCCTGATCTTGAAAGCTTCCGTAATCCTCTCTCTTGTATCCTTGATTAGCTTTCTTGGACTGCCCCTCTCGAATGGTCTGTCCCCCTCCGGCGAGTCTCGGACCAGCTTCCATAGCGGAATAAGGAGTAGGAAGCCTGCCAGGGCAACGACGAAGAACATGACCTCCCAGCTCGACACTATAATCAGCGGAAGGAGAATGATGGGTGCTAGAAGCGCGGAGGCGAATCCTGAGCTTAGGTGAATGGCATTTACCCTGGATCTGCAGGAGGGAGGGAACCATGCTTGAACCAGCTTGCTCGCACTTGGGAACAGTATCCCCTGGGAAAGTCCAAGGAGTATTCTCGAGATCAAGATCATGGCGTAGATGAATCCAAAGGCACCGGCCATGAATGTGAAAATCGATGAAAGGGCGATCGTAACGATCAAACCCCTCCTAGGGCCAAAGTAGTCTACAAGGGGAGAGATGAATACATTCGATACCCCATACCCAATGAGGAAGACGCCAAGCAGTATTCCTCCCAGTTCACCCAGCTGCCCTTGTGTCCAGCCGAAGTCCTCGGCGATGAAGGGTAGCGCAACAGAGATATTCATCCTTGCCAAATAGCCCACCAAGGTAGCCAGGAAGAGCATGAGAGCTATCAAGGCGGCCCTTCTTCTCTGTTGCAATGAGATGCATTCATTCATGGCAACAACATGTCATTCATCGCAGGGATTAAGTCGTTTCTCCCTGGAGGCGGCTGAGTGACATGTTTTCGAAACGAGAACGGCTAATAACGAGGATAATCGCATTTCTTAAAAGATAATCACTAGGGAGATGGATCGGGTCGTGGTCACTGATGGAGCCCTTGACAAGAAGACCAAACGGCTGATAGCTCTGGCCTGTGTTGCGGTCATGATGTGCGAAGACTGTGTTTACCCAAAGACGAAAGTCGCCAAGAACTTCGAGGCGAGCAAAGAGGAGATCATAGAGGCGCTCAATGTAGCGGTTCTGAACGGAGGAGTGCCTTCCGGTCGACAGTCAAGAAGGGCATAATCTAACTCTTCGAGGAATGGGAGGGCTGAACTCCACTATTCATCGAACTCGTCCCCCGAAAGACTTTTTCTCTCGAAAGCACTTCTGCGGATTGTGGAGATAATCAGAAGGGGTGCCGAGGCCGAGATTAGGCGAGGCACCTGGATGGATCGGAAGGTGATCATCAAGAGCAGGGTGGTGAAGGAATACCGCCATGCCAAGCTAGACTCTGAGCTACGAGCTTCTCGCACCAGGAACGAAGCACGACTTATTCAGGAAGCGAGGAGGCTAGGTGTTCCCACACCGGTGATATATGATATAGACCTCCAGAACGCGGAGATAATCATGCAGGAGATTGTCGGGGAAAGGGTCAAGGACGCTCTTGCTAAATCCACGGAGAAGGAAGCCAGACGGATATGCCGGGAGATTGGACGCTTGGCAGCAGTGCTCCACCGCGGAGGAATGGTTCATGGTGATCTCACCACTTCCAACATGATATTGATGGATAAGAGAATCTGGCTGATAGATTTCTCCCTTGGTGGGAGAGGAGCCACCTTGGAGGAGATAGGGGTCGATCTACATCTGCTCAGAGAGGCGTTCCTTTCGGCTCATTCCGACATCTTCGAACTCTTCCAGGAGGTGTTGGACTCCTATAACGAACACTTCGATGACGCGAACATGGTTTTCCACAAGGTCAAGGAGATCGAGAGTAGGGGGAGATATACCTGATTCGCGTCAAGGTCATCACGTCCAACCCAGGAAAACTAAGCGAGTTCCAACGGGAGCTCTCCCGTCTTGGCATAGAGTTGGAGCATTCAAGGGTGGAATACAAGGAAATCCAAACCGACTGCCTTGAGGACGTGGTTAGGCACGGACTGGATGAGTTGAAAGCCCGCGGTCTGGACAATTTCATTATTGATGATTCCGGATTGTTCATCGATTCGTTCAAAGGCTTTCCGGGGGTCTACTCCGCTTATGTATTGAAAACCCTGGGCTGCAAGGGCATCCTGAGACTCCTCGAAGGCGAGAAGGATCGATCAGCCCATTTTGAGTGTTGCATAGGCAGTTCGATAAGCGGCCTGGGCGATATAATCACCTGCGCCAAGGCCCATGGGACCATCACGTACAGGGAAAGGGGAGATGGTGGATTTGGGTTCGATCCTATATTCCAGCCAAATGGAGAGATAAGGACCTATGCCGAGATACCTCTGGACGAGAAGAACATGATGTCACACAGAGGAAGGGCAATAAGATCCTTCTACAGACTTCTCGAGGAAAGGATGGGAAGGCTATGAAATTGAGGGAATGCAAGATCGTGGTTACAGGTTGCGCTGGGTTCATCGGAAGTCACCTCGTGGACCGGTTGCTGGCTATGGGAAACGAAGTAGTAGGAATAGACAACCTAAGCGCTGGGAGAAGGGAGTTTATTACAAGCCCTGCTGGAAATACCAGATTCAGTCTGGTGGAAGGCGATCTTCTCACAATGGAACTGGAAACAGTGCTCGATGGAGCAGATGCCCTATGCCACTTCGCCGCCAACCCTGATGTTAGAGTGGGTGCCTCAGACACTAGAACCCATTTCGATCAGAACATCGAGGTGACCTTTCGCCTATTGGAGGCTTGCAGGAAGGCGGGCATCGGAGACATCATCTTCCCCTCCACCTCGACCGTCTACGGGGAAACAGAGGTGATACCTACCCCCGAGGATTACGGTCCAATGGTTCCGATATCTCTCTATGGGGCTTCAAAACTGGCATGCGAAGCGCTCATTTCTGCGTTCTGCAACACTTTTGAGATGAGGGCAGTCATTTACCGCTTCGCCAATGTGGTTGGACCCAGGAGCACACACAACGTGCTCCACGATTTCATCCGAAAGCTCAGGGACAACCCAAACGAGCTGGAGATTCTAGGGGCAGAACCTGGAACCTGTAAGTCCTATGTCCACGTCAGCGATTGTGTGGATGCCATGGTGGTAGCAGCTGAGAACTCGGAAGAAAGGGTGGGAATATTCAACATCGGATCGAGGGACCGTACCTTCGTGAAGGACATCGCGGATATCGTTGTCGATGAGATGGGACTTCAGAATGTGAAGTACAGCTGGACAGGGGGGGTCCAAGGCGGGCGAGGATGGATAGGTGATGTCAAGATGATGCTCTTGTCGGTTGAGAAACTGGAGAAACTTGGGTGGTCTCCTTCGATGGGTAGTTCCGAGGCCATAAGAAGAGCGGTCAGAGAAATACTCTCTCAATGAAGGCCTATCAGAAAGGCCAGATATCAAATCCCCCTGTCTGGCCTGTGGCGTCTACCATTACTAGATAACTGGTATTCTCGAATGTCCAGGCATCGAGGGTCGATCCCTCCATTGGACATGATTTGGCCGGCAGACCTCCAGTGTAGAAGAATCCTGTAGTGTCAGTGACAAGCCAATAGCCCATATCATCGTGGAGATAGCATATGGGAAGGTCAGTCCAGTACATGGATCTGATGACCTCTTCCACATTAGCGAGACCGGAGAGAGAATCAGAAACAAAAACCGTCGCGAATGCGTGATATTCTATGATATTTACCCTACCGTTCAATCCCAGTGCGCCGAATATTGATGTTATTAGTATCGCTTGATCCTCGCAGTCCCCTGTGCCCTTATCAAGGGTCTCACCCGCGGATTGCCAGTAATCAGTACCTTGGTCGGCGACGTATTCGATGTTATCTCTTACCCATTCAAAGGCTCCAACTATCTGGTTGATGCTGTGATTCAGAGGGTATTCGGCCTGGATCTCTGAGATGACCGCCTTTACGGCATCGTAGACTACCTTCTCGTTGACCTTGTCAAAGTAGTTCGCAGGATTCTTTTCCTCGGTGTAGTTGGTCTCCTCAGTGAGACGGGGGACAAGATCACATGACCGGTTCGTTCCAACCTTCTCGCCATAATCATGCCATTTAGTCTCTCCTGCATTAGAGACGCAAAGCCAGATGTGGATCTCATAATGACCGGAGCTTCCGGTCGGGGATCTGAAGAATACCATGCCAAGATCTTGTATCTCTCCTGACTGGATGAAAACACTTGTATCTCTGGTAGAATTGATCGTGCTGTTGACCCAGTTCACGCCGAATCGATAGATGTAGATGGTATTCGTCCCAGTATTCTCCAGAGAGATGTTGGCTATGCCACCGTACGACTCGTATACCTCTGTTATGGTCCAAACCAGCCTGTATGAGTAAGGGAAGGTGAGTGGGGACAAAGGAGTTGGAAGAACGGGGGATGGGTCATCTTCTACCTGGAAGTCCGGTGTCACCAGGTCATCTTGGGTCCAACCCTCCCCGGAGCTGGAGCCAAGACAGCCAGTGAATACCACGGTGATCATCATGGTAGTCGCTAGTACTGCCAGGATAGCCTTCTTGGTCACGAAAATGGAAGGGGAGGTCCCAAGTAAAAAGTTTTTCTTTCAACTGGTGGATTCTAATAATGAAACGGAATCGATTCCTGGTGTAAGGAGTAAGGTTTATGCACCTAATGCCCATACCACGAGAGAAAAAGGGGCCGTAGGGTAGCTTGGTCCATCCTTCGGGCTTTGGGAGCCCGAGACTCCGATTCAAATTCGGGCGGCCCCACTATTATCTGTATTGGACAATTATTTTCATCTATGTCAAATTAATCATCAGTATGGGGAACTAACTGAAGCTCATACCTTAGAAAATTAAAAAATAAGGTAAAATTGGGAGCTTAGCTCCCATTATGTGTTTAAGCCGGGCAGACCGGGCAGGGTATTGGACCATCCTGGTATGGACAGCAGCTCACGGGTATGTGAACCATCCACATGGAGTAGTCGCAGACCATCGGGCACTCGAGGAATGA